>NZ_AEWE02000014.1:2626-240918 GCF_000190455.2 Pseudomonas sp. TJI-51 | reverse complement strand
ACCATAGAATTTCCCACAGGGCCCGCGCAAGAGGCGGGTTACCACAAGGCTGCCGACGCCGCAGCCAGTACCCTGGCAAACACCTCCAGCGCCTTGTCGACTTCGGCGTCGGTGCTGAAACGGCCGATGCTAAGGCGCACGCTGTTGCGCGCCTGGTGCTCATTCAGCCCCAGCGCCAGCAGCACGTGGGACGCCATGTTGCTGCCCGAGTTGCACGCCGAGGTGGTGGACAACGCCAGTTCGCTGGCCAGCGCCGCACTGTTGAAGCCCGGGCTGTCGATGCACAGGTTCAGGGTGTGCGGGATGCGTTGCGTGGCGCAGCCATTGAGGCTGACCCCAGGCAACTTCAGCAAGCCTTCCTGCAGCCGCGTGGCCAGCTGCGCAAGGCGCAGGTACTCGCTGTCGCCAGGCTGCCCGGCCAGGGCGAACGCACTGCCCATGCCGGCAATCTGGTGGGTGGCCAAGGTCCCGGAACGCAGGCCCTGTTCATGGCCACCGCCGTGGATCTGTGCGCGCAGTACCGGGCGCGCGCGAGGCCCGACGTACAGGGCGCCGATGCCTTTGGGCCCATAGACCTTGTGCGCCGAGAACGACATCAGGTCGACAGCCATCGCGCGCAGGTCGATCGCCAGTTTGCCCACTGCCTGTGCGGCGTCCACGTGCAACAGGGCGCCATGCGCGCGAACGCACTCGCCAATGGCGGCAACGTCGGTGACCGTGCCCAGTTCATTGTTGACGGCCATCAGCGATACCAGGCGGGTATCGGCGCGCAACGCGGCTTGTACCGCCGCGGGCTGGATCAGGCCACGGGCATCAGGTGCCAGGCGCGTGACCGCCCAGCCTTGGCGCTCCAGTTCGGCCACGGTGTCGAGTACGGCTTTGTGTTCCAGCAGGCTGGTGACCAGGTGCCCGGGGTGGTCGATGCCGTTGGCAACGCCTTTGAGCGCAAGGTTGTTCGACTCGGTGGCACCAGAGGTCCATACCAGCGCTTCCGCCGGGGCGCCAATGCGCTCGGCCACTTGCTGGCGGGCCTGGTCCACCGCACTGCGGGCGGCCTGGCCGTAGGCATGGCCACTGGAGGCCGGGTTGCCGAAGTTGGCCTGGCGGCCAAGGCAGGCGAGCATGGTTTCGACCACCCGGTCATCGACCGGGGTAGTGGCGGCGTAATCGAAGTACAGCGGGGCGTTAGGCATCGGGGCATGTCCATGTCTGTCGCCGTGGGGTCGGCGATCGTTGGCATCAGCCTATCGTGCGGTCGAAAGATGCTTTTCGCTTCCCGCTGGGCTATTTGTGGCGTATTTGCATGCTTGTTCTATTTGATTGCCTTTTTGGAGAATATTTTTCTCAATTCATTCTTTCGCACAGCACACCGTGATACGCATCGACCGGTTTCAGCGCGTATTTTAGGCAGGTTCAAGCGCTTTTTCTTCGTCGGCTACCACACGTTGGCACAGCTCGGTGATCTGCTCGCGCATCCAACGGTTGGCCGGGTCCTGGTCGGTGCTTTCGTGCCAGTACAGGTGCGTTTCCAGGGCCGGGACCTCCACCGGCAACGGGTGGTAGCGCAACTGATGACGGCGAGCGAAACGCTCCGGGACGGTCATTGCCATGTCGGTCTGCTGCAACACTTGCGAGGCCATCAGGTAGTGCTGCGAGCGCAGGGCGACCTTGCGTTGCACGCCCATCTTGCCCAAGGCCAGGTCGACATACCCCAGGCCGTTGCGGCGGCTGGAAATGTGGATATGGGTCATGCCCAGGTAGCTGTCGAGGGTCAGTTTGCTGTCCGCCAGCGGGTGGCCCTGGCGCAGGGCACAGACGTAGCGGTCTTGCATCAACTTCACGTGGCGGACCTGGGGGTCGGTGTTCAACGGTGCGTCGATGGCAAAATCCAGGCGGCCGGCGGCCAGCTCCTTGGTGGTTTCACGGCGCTTGCACAGGAAACTCTCGATCAGCACCGTAGGCGCCAGGCGGCGCAGCCGCTGGAACAGGGGCGGCAGAATGACCGCTTCGGTCAGGTCGGTCATGCTGATACGGAAGGTTTTGTTGGCCTGTTGCGGGTTGAAAATGCGGCTTTCCTGTACTGACGTGCGCAGCAGCGCCAGGGCGTTGCGCACCGGGCCGATGATGTTCTGCGCCATGGGCGTGGGCACCATGCCTTGCGCAGTGCGCACGAACAGCGGGTCGTTGAAGGTTTCGCGCAGGCGCGACAGGGCGTTGGACACTGCCGGCTGGGTGATGCCGACGATCTGCCCGGCGCGGGTGAGGTTGGCTTCGGTGTAGATCGCATCGAACACGATGAACAGGTTGAGGTCGACCTTGCTGAGGTTCATGGGCGCCGCTCTTTGTTGGAGTTATCTGCCGATCATATATCGGTTATGAATGTTCATACACGCGGAAAATAGACTAGGTGGATCGGGTTGCGCTGCTCTAGGCTCTGGCCATGTTCTTCGAACCGTGAAGGTAACCCCGATGGATTTCGCCTATTCGCCCAAGGTCCAGGCACTGCGCGAACGTGTCACCGCGTTCATGGATGCTTATGTCTACCCCGCCGAGGCGGTGTTTGACCGCCAGGTCGCCGAGGGTGACCGCTGGCAGCCCACCGCGATCATGGAAGAGCTCAAGGCCAAGGCCCGCGCCGAGGGGCTATGGAACCTGTTCCTGCCCGAGTCGGAGTACGGCGCTGGCCTGAGCAACCTGGAATACGCGCCGCTGGCCGAAATCATGGGCCGCTCACTGCTCGGCCCGGAGCCGTTCAACTGTTCGGCCCCGGATACCGGCAACATGGAGGTGCTGGTGCGCTACGGCAGCCAGGCGCAGAAACGCCAGTGGCTGGAGCCGNNCCGCCGGGGGCGGGAGCCGCTACTGCGGGGCGAGATTCGTTCCTCCTTCGCCATGACCGAACCGGATGTGGCTTCCTCGGACGCGACCAACATGGTCGCGACCGCGGTGCGTGACGGTGACGAGTGGGTGATCAACGGGCGCAAATGGTGGACGTCTGGTGCGTGCGACCCGCGCTGCAAGGTGATGATCTTCATGGGCCTCTCCAATCCGGAAAGCCCGCGTCACCAGCAGCACTCGATGGTATTGGTGCCAACCGATACGCCTGGTGTGAAGATTGTTCGCCCGCTGCCGGTATTCGGCTACGACGATGCCCCGCATGGCCACGCCGAGGTGCTGTTCGAGAACGTAAGGGTGCCTTACGAAAACGTGATCCTCGGCGAGGGCCGCGGCTTCGAGATCGCCCAGGGGCGCCTGGGCCCTGGGCGTATCCACCACTGCATGCGTTCTGTCGGCATGGCCGAACGGGCGCTGGAGCTGATGTGCAAGCGCTCGGTTGCGCGCACCGCCTTCGGCAAGCCTCTGGCACGCCTGGGGGGCAACGTCGACAAGATTGCCGATTCGCGCATGGAAATCGACATGGCCCGGCTACTCACGCTCAAAGCGGCGTACATGATGGACACGGTCGGCAACAAGGTCGCGCGCAGCGAGATCGCGCAGATCAAGGTGGTGGCGCCGAACGTGGCGCTGAAGGTGATCGACCGGGCGATCCAGCTGCATGGCGGGGCAGGGGTGAGCGGCGATTTCCCGCTGGCGTACATGTACGCCATGCAACGCACCCTGCGCCTGGCCGACGGGCCCGATGAAGTGCACCGGGCGGCGATCGGCAAGTATGAGATTGGCAAGTATGTGCCGGCAGAGATGTTGCGCAGCGGGCGGTGAGGCAGGCTGATTCTCGTCAGGCCTACTCTTTGTGGCCGGCATTGGCTTGGGGGGTACCGTGTGCCGGCGGCTGATCCACCACAGCCGGCTGCTGCCCCCGCGTCTTGAGCAGCGAAATCACCACCCCACCCAGCAACAGCCCGAACGTCACACCCAACGACAGCAACGCCGGCACCTTGCCGACCATGCCATGGTAGAAGATCTTGCAGCCGATGAAGATCAACACCAGCGCCAGTGCGTACTTGAGGTATACGAACCGGTGCATCAGCGCCGACAACGCAAAGTACAGCGAGCGCAGGCCAAGAATGGCAAAGATGTTCGAGGTGTAGACAATGAACGGGTCCTGGGTGATGGCGAAGATCGCGGGTACGCTGTCCACTGCGAACACCAGGTCGGCCAGCTCGATCAGCACCAGTGCCAGGAACAGCGGCGTTGCATGGCGCAGGGCCTTGTTCTGCCCCGGGGGTGTCTGGCGGACAAAGAAGTGCGAGCCATGGATCTCGTCGGTCACCCGCAGGTGCCGGCGCACGAACTTGAGGATTGGGTTGTTGGCCAGGTCTGGATGGCTGTCTTCTTTGGCCAGCGCCATCTTCACCCCGGTGAACAGCAGGAAGGCCCCGAAGAGGTACAGCACCCAGGCGAAGTTCTGCACCAGTGCTGCGCCCACCCCGATCATGATCGCGCGCAGGATCACCACCCCGAGGATGCCCCAGAACAGCACGCGGTGCTGGTAACGGCGGGGGATGGCGAAATAGCTGAAAATCATGGCCATGACGAACACGTTGTCCATCGACAGCGATTGCTCGACCAGGAAGCCGGTGTAGAACTCCAGCGCCGATTGCGCGCCTAGCTGGAACCAGACCCAACCGCCGAACAGCACGCCGATGCTGAAGTAGCCGGAGTACAACAGCAGGCTCTCGCGCATGCCGATTTCACGTTCGTGACGGTGCAGTATGCCGAGGTCGAGTACCAGCAGGCCGATGACGATGGCCATGAACACCAGCCACAACCAGGTGCTGGTACCGAGGAACGGGGTGGTGAGAAACGCCTGTAGAGCTGTCATGAGCCCCTCCTTGAATGTCGACGTTGCGTGGCAACAGTGATCCGACATCACGGCGTGGCAGCCGTCAGAGGGGCCCGGTATCACATAGGGTTAAGGCTAGACCTGTTTGCCTGCGCTGCCGAATCCGGAGCTGTTACATTTGTTTGCCAGACGGCCGTGAACAGCATCACCCTGTTGCTCAGTACACCCACACCTCCACACGCTGGTTGTGCAGCCGCCCTTGTTCACGTTCGTTGCCGGCCACAGGCAATTCAGCGCCCATGCCGGTCACCTGCAGCACTGCGACGCCGTTACGTGCCAACTGGCGGCGCACCGCCTGCGCCCGCAAGCGCGACAGCAGCGCAGCGCGGCCTGGGGTCAGCTTGGGGTCGCCGAAGCCAACCAGCACTGTCTTGCCTTGTAGCTTGCCGGCCTGGTGCAGGTAATCGGCGACCCTTCGCACATCACGCAGGGCCTTGTTGTCGAGGTTGGCGCTGCCTGCCTGAAAGCGAAAGTTCACGCTCAGCCGTTGTGCCTGCTTGGCCAGGTTGCGGTAGCGCGGCGGCATGCCTGCCTGTGGTGGCACTGGCAGGGCCTGTATCTGCTGCGAAACGAACCCTTGCTGGGCGACGATGGCCTGGCCTGCCGGGCTTTGGGCGAAGTCCGCGAGGGCTTTGGCGGGTGGTTTGGGGTTGGCCGGCAGATAGAAGTACAAGCGCCGTGACAGGGGGTAGTCCTCGCTGGCCACCAGGGCGCGCGCTGGCAGCATGGCCGGGGCGTCCCCTTCAGCCACCGCCAGCACCTTGGCCCCGTGAATGGCGGCCAGGCTACTGAAGCCAATGGCCTGGCGGTCGGTGCTCACCCCTGCGGCCAGTTCGTCACTGGATTCGAAGCGCCGGGCCTGGGCTGACAGTGCCGCGTGCTGTGGCGCCAGTACCAGTGCCTTGAAGGTTTCAAAGGTGCCGGAGCGGTCGTCACGGGCGTACAGGTGAATGGCCCCGCCGGAAATGCCCAATTCTTCCCAACGCTGGATCTGACCAGAGAAAACTTGCGCCAGTTGCCCTGTGCTGAGCTGCGGCAGCGGGTTGTCGGGGTGGACAATGACCGCCACGCCATCCAGGGCAATGACTTGCTCGGAAGCGGCAGCACGCAGGTCGCCCAACGCTCGCAACTGGAGTACTTCGTTGTCGTTGATCGGCCGTGAGGCGGCGGCCAGGTCGGCCTCGCCCTCAACCAGGGCGGTGAAGCCGGTGCTGGAACCGTGGGCAGCGATGTCGATGCGTACCGGTTGGCCCTGCGTGTCGCGGGCCGTGATCACGGTTTCGTTGGGCAGCTTGCCGGCTTGCCGTTGGATCGCGCTGGCTTGCTGCGCACGGAGCTGGCCCTCCACCAGCGCCGGCAGCAGGGCTGCGCCGATGGTATTGGAGCCTTGCACACGCAAATTAACCGGTTCGGCCACGGTGGCCAGCGGTAGCACGGTGAGCAGTAGCACAAGCAGGCGTGGCATGCCGGGTGGCCCTGTGGCATAGAGTTGGCCGGCAGATTACGACAGGGGCGTGATGATAATGTGACAGTCAATGGGCTTGAGGCTGTCGAGGCTGCTGTGCAGCCCATCGCCGGCAAGCCGGCTCCCACACCGATAGCAATGTTCTCAAGACCTGTGCTGTACGTTGTGGGAGATTCTATGGTTTCTGGCAAAGGTAGCCGCAGCATCTTCAGCGCCTGTCAGCCCTGATGCGATCCCTGTGGGAGCCCGCTTGCCGGCGATGGGCCGCAAGGCGGCCCTGGCGGTCTCAATGCGCGCCGGCCGATTTGCTCAGGTCGCTCTCGGCCCATTCGGTGTAGATGCAGGCATCTGCCACTGCCCAGCGCACCTTCACGCTATCCCCTGGCTGCATCGGCATACCCGCTGCAGACAGTGCCTTGACCGTCAGTTCGGTACCACCAGCAGTTACCACATGGCAGGTTTGGCTTTCCCCCAGGAACAGTACCTCGCCAACCTTGGCGCTGACCTCGTTCCAGCCTGCCGGCAGCGGCTGGCGCGCGGCTTGCTCGGCAGTCAGGGCCAGGGCTTTTTCCGGGCGGACCATGATCAGCGCATCCTGCGAGGCTGCCAGCCCCGGGGTCAGGCGGATGGCCACCGGCTGGCCTTCGAAGCTGGCTGCGCCGTTACTGCTGGCCTTGATCCGCAGGAAGTTGGAGTTGCCCAGGAACGATGCCACAAACGCATTCGGCGGGTTCTGGTACAGGTCGTAGCCGGTGCCCAGGCCAACGATCTTGCCGTGGCTGAAAATGGCAATGCGCTGCGACAGGCGCATGGCCTCTTCCTGGTCGTGGGTCACGTAGACAATGGTGATGCCGAGGCGGCGGTGCAGCTGACGCAGCTCGTCCTGCAGGTCTTCACGCAGCTTCTTGTCCAAGGCCCCGAGCGGCTCGTCCATCAGCAGAATGCGTGGCTCGTACACCAGCGCGCGGGCAATCGCCACACGTTGCTGCTGGCCGCCGGACATCTGCGACGGCTTGCGGTGGGCGAACTGTTCCAGTTGCACCAGCTTGAGCATGGCATCGACGCGCTTGCTGGTTTCGCCCGCATTGAGTTTGCGAATGGCCAGCGGAAAGGCGATGTTGTCGCGCACGTTCAGGTGCGGGAACAACGAGTAACGCTGGAACACCATGCCGATATCACGCTTGTGCGGCGGCACGTTGACCAGCGACTGGCCGTCGACCAGGATCTCGCCGCTGCTCGGCGTTTCGAAACCGGCCAGCATCGACAGGGTGGTGGACTTGCCCGAGCCGCTGGAGCCGAGAAAGGTCAGAAACTCGCCGTCCTGGATCTCCAGGTCGAGGTTGTCCACGGCGGTGAAGTCGCCGTAGTGCTTGTTCAGGCCACGCAGGCTGACCAGGGTCTTGCCGTGCGCGTTGTCTTTGATCACTGCACTCATTGTTGTTATCTCCGCGCTCAGGCGTTTTCGGTGCGCCGGCGCAAGGCGGCGGCAATGAACATGACCAGCAGCGAAAGGCCGATCAGCAAGGTCGAGGCCACGGCGATCACCGGGCTCAGGTCCTGGCGCAGGGTGGTCCACATCTTCACTGGCAAGGTCTGCAGGTCGGGGCTGGCCATCATCACGCTCAGTACCACTTCATCCCAGGACACCAGGAAGGCGAACAGGCCCCCGGCAATCATCCCCGGGCGAATGGCCGGGAAGGTGACCTTGAAGATTGCCTGCAGGCGCGACGCGCCGCAGATCACGGCGGCATCCTCGATCGACTGGTCGAACAGCTTCAGCGAGTTGATGATCGAAATGATGGTGAAGGGCAGGGCGACGATCACATGGCTGACCACGAACGCGAACAGCGTGCCGGTATAGCCCAGCTTGAGGAACAGCGCGTACACCGCCACCGCAATGATCACCAGCGGCACGATCATTGGCATGGTGAACAGCCCGTACAGCAGTTCACGGCCCGGGAAGCGGCCACGCACCAGGGCGAACGCGCTGGGTAACCCCAGCAGCACCGCCGCAACGGTGGTCAGCACGGCCACCTTGAAGCTGGCCAGTGCAGCCTCCATCCACTCGGGGTTGGAAAAGAACTGGCCGTACCACTTGAGGGTCCAGCCGGGCGGCGGGAAGACCAGCCACTGCGACGACCCGAACGACAGCAACACGATGAACACTACCGGCAGCAGCAGGAAGGCTGCGATCACCCCGGTGGTCAGGTACAGGCCTGTGCGCAGCGGGCGGCCCATGGCATTGGGTGAAAGGAGCATGGCGGTTTACCTCGGGTTGCCAACCGGGGACTCCGGCTGCAGCTTCAGGTACAGGTAGAAGAGCACCAGGGTGATCAACACCAGCAGTGCGGCGGCGGCGCTGGCCAGGCCCCAGTTGAGGAACGACTGCACCTGCTGGATGATGAATTCCGGCAGCATCATGTTCTGCGCCCCGCCCAGCAGTGCCGGGGTGACGTAGTAACCGAGCGACATCACGAACACCATCAGCGCCCCGGAAAACAGCCCCGAGCGGCACAGTGGCAGGAACACCTTCCAGAAGTTGGTCCACGGGCTGGCGCCACAGATCGAGCCTGCCTGCAGCACCATCGGGTCGATGGCGTGCATGGTCGCCTGCAGCGGCAGCACGATGAACGGGATCATGATGTAGCTCATGCCGATCACTACACCGGTCAGGTTATGCACCATCTCCAGCGGGGCATCGATGATGCCCATGGCCATCAACGCCTTGTTGATTACCCCCGAACTCTGCAGCAGCACCAGCCACGAGTAGGTGCGTGCCAGCAGGCTGGTCCACATCGACAGCAGCACGATGTTCAGCAGCCAGCGGCCCCAGCCTTTGGGCACCAGGGTGATGGCCCACGCCAGCGGGAAGCCCAGCAGCACGCTGATCAGGGTGACCACACCGGCCACCGAGAAGGTGTTGAACAGCACCCGTGCGTAAGCCGAGTTGGCGAACAGCTGCTCGTAGTTGCCCAGCCCGGGCGTTGGCTCCAGTACCCCGCGCAGCAACAGGCCGATCAGCGGGGCGAAGAAGAACAGACCCAGGAACAGCAAGGCCGGCAGCAGGTTGCGGCTGCCTTTCCAGCGCTGGCTCAGGCCCACGCGCCGCGGTACGGTGCCCGGAGCGCCGGCCCCCGTGGGGGCACCTTGCGCGTTATGCAGGGCGTTGATGGCGACTTTCATTTGACCAACCACTCATTCCAGCGCGCGGCGATGGCCTGGCCGTTCTTGGCCCAGTAGGCGAAGTCGAGGGTGACCTGGTCCTGGGCATGGGCGGTAGGCAGGTTGGGTGCAAGGTCCTTGTCCAGCTTGGCCACGCTGTCGACGTTGACCGGCGCGTAGGCGGTCTTGTTGGCGAACTCGGCCTGGCCTTCGGCGCTGCTGGCGTTGGCCAGGAACTTCATGGCCGCGTCCTTGTTCTTGGCGCCCTTGGGGATGACCAGGAAATCGGCCATGACCAGGTTCTGCTTCCAGCTCACACCCACCGGGGCACCGTCTTGCTGCAGGGCGTAGACGCGGCCGTTCCAGAACTGGCCCAGCGCAGCTTCACCAGAGGCCAGCAATTGCTGCGACTGAGCGCCACCGCCCCACCAGACGATGTCTTTCTTGATGGTGTCGAGCTTCTTGAAGGCGCGGTCCAGGTCCAGCGGGTAGAGCTTGTCGGGGGCTACACCGTCGGCCAGCAGGGCCAGTTCCAGCACGCCTGGGCTGGGCCATTTGTACAAGGCGCGTTTGCCAGGGTAGGTCTTGGTGTCGAACAGCGCGGCCCAGTCGACTGGCTTGTTGGCACCGAGCTTGCCTTCGTTGTAACCGAGCACGAAGGAGAAGAAGAACGAGCCGACACCGTGGTCGGACACAAAGCGTGGGTCGATCTTGTCGCGCTTGATCTGGGTGAAATCGAGGGGTTCGAGCAAGCCTTCGCTGGCGGCGCGCAGGGCAAAGTCGGCTTCCACGTCGACCACGTCCCATTGCACGTTACCGCTCTCGACCATGGCCTTGAGCTTGCCATAGTCGGTCGGTCCGTCCTGGACTACCTTGATGTCGGTCGCTTTGGTGAAGGGAACGGCCCACGCTTCTTTCTGGGCGTCCTGGGTGGTCCCGCCCCAGCTGACGAAGTTGAGGCTGTCGGCGGCTTGGGCGGCCTGACATGCCAGGGTCAGCAGGCTGGCAGACAGCACTGCGGTTACACGTTTGCTCAACAGCATGGTTACGCCCTCGTTGCTTTTGTTATTCGAGGCTGGGCTTGTGGTGCGCCCGCCAATAGTGTTCGGGGAGCAGCTAAAACAAAGTGTCGATGGCCATCTGGCGTTGTGGATGCCGGCCAGCAGATTTAAGGTCTACGGGATATCATATTATGGTATTCCAAACTTTTGGCAAGAGGTATGAGGCGACCGGCCATCACTCTGTCCTCTGCATGCTTGCGCGAACCTCTGTAGGCGCGACGCAAGGCCGCGCCTAAAAGGCACTGCGTCAGCCCACCAGGCCTGGCTCAAAGGGAATGCTCTGCACCACCTCCAGCTCATAACCCGCCAGCCCCGCATATTTCAGCGGCGGCCCCAGGTGGCGCAGCTTGCCCACCCCCAGGTCCTGCAGAATCTGTGCTCCGGTGCCCACTTCCGAGTACACCTTGGACTGCCCGCGCTGGTAAGGCCGCACCGGTTGGGTCAGCTGTGGTACCCGCTCCAGCAATGCCTGCGAGGATTCATGGTTGGCCAGGACCACCACCACGCCGCTGCCTTCCTCGGCCACCTTCTGCAGTGCCGCCCACCGGGTCCAGTTGGCGGGGCCGGCGTACTCGGCACCAACCAGGTCGCGCAGGGGGTCGATCACATGCACCCTGACCAGGGTTGGCTGCTCGCGGCGGATGTCGCCCATTACCATGGCCATGTGCACGCCACCTTCGATGCGGTCTTCATAGGTGACCAGGCGGAAGGTGCCATGCACGGTCGGCAGCTCACGTTCGCCGATGCGCTTGATGGTCTGCTCGGTGCTCAGGCGGTAGTGGATCAGGTCGGCGATGGTACCGATCTTGATGCCATGCCGTGCAGCGAACACCTCTAGGTCCGGGCGACGCGCCATGGTGCCGTCGTCGTTGAGCACTTCGACGATCACCGAGGCCGGGCTGAAGCCGGCCAGGCGCGCAAGGTCGCAACCCGCTTCGGTGTGGCCGGCGCGGGTCAGCACGCCGCCTTCGCGGGCACGCAGGGGGAATATATGGCCGGGTTGGACCAGGTCTTCGGGGCGGGCCGTGGGGGCCATGGCGGCGGCCACGGTACGTGCCCGGTCGGCGGCAGAGATGCCCGTAGTGACGCCCGTGGCAGCCTCGATCGACACGGTGAACGCGGTGCTGAACACACTGCCGTTGGCCGGTACCATCTGCTCCAGCCCCAGGCGTTGGCAGTGATCGTCGGTCAGGGTCAGGCAGATCAGGCCCCGCGCTTCGCGGGCCATGAAGTTGATGGCCTGGGCGTCGCAACGCTCGGCGGCGATCAGCAGGTCGCCTTCGTTTTCGCGATCCTCGTCATCCACCAGCAGGACCATCTTGCCTTGCCGGTAGTCCTCGAGAAGTTCCTCGATGGTGTTGAAAGCCATGTTGCACGCTCGCTGTGGTGGTGTCATTTTTATGGTATACCATCATACACAAATATCGACGAATCAGGAGAAAGTGCATGAAGGCCTATTGGATCGCCCATGTGGACGTGACCAACCCCGAGCAGTACCAGCAATACACCCAACGCGCCCCGGCTGCCTTCCAGGCGTTCGGTGGCCGCTTTCTGGCCCGTGGCGGGCGCAGCGAGGCGCTGGAAGGGCGGCCCACACCTCAGCGTAGCGTGGTGATCGAATTCGATTCCTACGCGCAGGCGGTGGCGTGTTACCGGTCTGAGCTGTACCAGGAGGCGTGCAGCCATCGCCAAGGGGTAGCGAAGGCCGAGGTGATCATCGTTGAAGGGGTGGGGCCGTGAGTGTTGGTTGATGCCCCTGACGCCGGCGAGCCGGCGATAGGGCCACTACTGGCAAAACAGAAACTCAAGGCGCTTGCGTAACGTGCACGTTGTCGATGACCATGCGCGGGTTTTCGCCGTCTTCAACCATGTGAAGGTGCAGGATTTCAGGGCCGTTCACCGTTAGCTCATCGGACCCATAATGCATACCTTCACGGTCACTCAGCCGTTTGTGGTTGTCCGTAAAGGTGAGATCTCTGGTACATAGATCACTGCACCCCCAGTCGTAACTTACGCGGCGGGTACCTGTGCCAGGCAGCAGAATTTCGGTTGAACCGTCGAACGTAAGATGTTTTGCCTTTATGGCGCTTCCATCGCCGCTGTGCGAATCGTCGCTGATCCCACCCGTGCCATGTAGTTTGAATGTCGTCTGGTCAACCGTGAATTCCTTGCGGTCACCGACCTGCTCGGACTCGAAATCGACCTCCGAAGTCACGATCGGGCGACCTACCGCTTGGTCTTGCTCATCGTAGGTTAGCTGCATAACCTGATCCTTCGCCGTGGGCAGCTTGATTCGGATTACAGGCACCGCCTGGCCATACGCTGCGTGATACCGGAACTGGTCGAACTGCGCCAGCAAGCCAGCCTGCGTCTGACCCTCGACATAGAAAAATGCGAAAACAGGCAAGTCGGCGCCCACGCCGACTTGCCAGGCTGGGAGCAAAATCTCGTTGTAGCCCATCCACGCATCGGCGCTCAAACCTGCCCTGACTTTTATCGGCATCTCGAACCACCGGGCCCTCATGTTCGCGGGTGCTTCGCGAAGGTCCCACCCGCAGACCCTTGATTTTCTGATGTCATCTTCGCTGTACGTTGCCAACCACGCTTCGGCATCCTTCACGCCGACCTTCTGGCACGCATCCGTGGTGCTCTCAAACCCATCATGCGGGCCGCACCCCTGCGCGGTTTCGCGGTTGTCCGTGCCACCATCGATGGGGAAGGTGCACAGTACTTCGAGCTCGCGCAGCTTGCCGTGCGGGATGGCCTGCAGCGGCGGGAACAAAAAACCATTGAAGCGTTCCGCCGCCCTGCCGAAGTTGGTGTCGCGGCGCACCCAGGAAAACGCTATGGCGCCTTTATCCAAGTGCTTGCGGCTCGGGTCCCAAGGTAGCGATTCTGGGCTGAAACCGGTGGCACGCATTTCAAAACCGCTGCACAGGTAGCTGGGTTTGTCAGGCCCACCACAGTCTTCGGTTACCGAGTCGTACCAGACTTTGAGTTGCGTAACCGCCTGTTCACCCCGTTTGTTCAATTCGATCAACTGCTGTGACTTGGCTGTTGCGCTTGTGAGTGCCTGAGTCTGCGCGGGCGGACGGGCAGGCAGCACAGGGGACGTGTGCGACACGCAACCGATCAAACTTCCCAGGGTTAGAAGCGACAGGGCTATTCGTGTCCACATTGGCGAGCACCTTTTTCTGAGTGGAGTAGCACAGCCGCACGCATAGCTATCGTGGGCTTTGGTGCAATTTGCGCACAGGAAAAAAGTGGCGGCTACTGGCAGTTCTATCAGCATTCGGTCCAAGCCCAGGTGACCGAGCGCCAACATCTCGATTGGGCCTGGGCAGGTCTTCCGGTCATGGGCTCAGTTCAGGTGCGCTTTGAGTTCGGCGCCAGCCTGGCGCATTGCCGCCTTGACCGCCGGTACCTGGCTCAGCGGGTTGAGCAGCCCGTAGTCATGGATCATGCCGTTGTAGCGCACCGAGGTCACCGGCACGCCGGCGGCATTCAGCTTGCGGGCATAGGCCTCACCTTCATCACGCAGCACGTCGAACTCGGCGGTTTGCACCAGCGCTGGCGGCAAGCCTTGCAACTGTTCGGTGGTAGCCCGCAGCGGCGCGGCGTAGATCTGTTCCCGCGCCTTGGCATCCGTGGTGTAGTTGTCCCAGAACCACTTCATCATGCCGGTGGTCAGGAAGTGCCCTTCGGCAAACTGTTTGTACGAAGCGGTTTCGAAGCTGGCGTCCGTCACCGGCCACAGCAACAGCTGGAAGCGCAGGGCCGGGGTGCCAGCTTCTTTGGCCTTCAGCGCCACGACCGCCGCCATGTTGCCACCGACGCTGTTGCCAGCCACGCCCAGGCGCTTGCCATCCACGCCGATCTGCTGGCCGTGCTCGGCCACCCAGCGGGTCGCGGCATAGGCCTGGTTGATCGCGGTTGGGTAACGCGCCTCCGGCGACGGGGTATAGTCGACATAGACCGCCACTGCCCCAGAGCCCACCACCAGGTCACGGATCAGCCGCTGGTGGGTCGGGAAGTCGCCGAGCACCCAGCCACCGCCATGGAAGAACATGAATACCGGCAACGCCCCTTTGACATTGGCCGGGCGAACCACCTGCAGCTTGATCGACTGGCCGTCGGCCTCGATGGTGCGTTCCTTCACCTCGATCCCGGAGAGGTCAACCTCGACCGAGGCCTGGGCGCCGGTCAGCACCGCGCGGGCATCTTTCGGGCTGAGTTGCTCCAGTGGCTTGCCGCCGCCTTGCTCCAGGGCTTCGAGGAAGGCCTGGGTGCGTTGCTCCACGCCGGGGCTCCCCGCTGCGAACGCGCTGGAAACGGACAGCGCCAGAAGCGAGGCGGTGAGTGTTTTGTGGACAATGTTCATGGGCGAATCCTTTTCTGTGCAAGTGTCGGGAGTGGGCGTCTTGCCTGGCCTGCTGGGCCATCGCTGCGACCTGTGCGTAGATTAGGCAGGTGCGCTCGTGGGAAAAAGCCGCTATAACGCGTTTTACTGTCACCAAGAGCGAGACAATGAACCCCTACGAAGACATGCGAATCTTTGCCCAGGTGATGGAGGCCGGCAGTTTCACCGCCGCCGCCGACCGCCTGGGGATGTCCAAGCAATCGGTGAGCCGGCGCCTGATGCAACTCGAAGCGCGCCTGGGCGTGCGCCTGCTCAACCGCTCCACCCGGCGCCTGGATGCCACGCCGCTGGGCCAGCAGTACTACCAGTCGGCCATGCGCCTGCTCGGTGAAGTGCAGCAGGTGGAGCACGACATCAGCGGCCAGGCCCAGGCCTTGCGCGGCACCTTGCGCCTGAGCGCGCCATTGTCGTTCGCCATGGCGCACCTGGGCTGTTTGCTGACCGAGTTTCTGCAGTTGCATGCGCAGGTGGACGTGGAGGTGGACCTCAGTGACCGGGCGGTGGACCTGATCGGCGAAGGCTATGACCTGGCGTTGCGGATTGGCGCGCTGGAGGACTCCAGCCTGATCGCCCGGCGCATCGCCGATGTGCAGCGGGTGTACTGCGCGAGCCCGGCCTACCTGGCGGCGCGCGGTGTGCCGGCCAGGCCGGAAGACCTGGCCGGGCATGACTGCCTGCCGTATGGGCATTCGCGGCAGGTGCAGTGGCAGTTTCGGCAGGCTGGCAAGGCCCAGGCGATTCAGGTGGCCGGGCGCATGCGCGCGAACAATGGTGAAATCCTAAGGGACGCGGCGATTGCCGGCATGGGGGTGACTTACCTGCCGACCTTCATCGTAGGGCAAGCGCTGGCCGATGGGCGCCTGGTCACGGTGCTGGATGACTGGCGGCCGCCGGCATTGCAGCTGTCGGCGGTGTACCCGCAGCACCGGCAGGTGGCGCGGCCGGTGCAGGGGTTCGTGAACTTCCTGCGCGAGCGCTTGCTGCAGTTGTAAAGCCAGGGCGCGGGCGATAAAAGACCGCTTCTACAAGCACCCGCAAAAACTGGCTATGCTTGGCCCATGACCAGCTCTCCACCGTTGCGCCAGCCTTGCCCCCCTGGCGCCTGCATTTGTGGCCGCGAACAACTGGCCGACCACCCGCAGACCGCCCAGCGCATACTCCTGCTGACCCGCCAGGAAGAAAAGCGCCTGCTCGAGCGCCTGGAAAACCTGAAAGACCTTGAAGACCTGCAGCGCCTGCAGCAGCGCCTGTTCGACAATCTTGGCATTCGCGTGCACATCGCCCCGGGCTTCAATGAAGTGCGGACCATGCGCGGCATCGTCATCGAACTGGATAACCAGCCCGGGCTGTGCCGCAAGACCCGGCAGGCGATCCCGGCGGCGATCCGCCGCGGGCTGGAACGCAATCCCGAGGTTGCGTTCCGCCTGCTCGATACCCACGACCTGCTGCGCGATGCATGAGATGAAGTTAATTTTCCGCCGGCTTGCTACGTCTACTTGAAAGCCTCCTGCGCCAAGCGCGCAGCGGTACTCATCATTCAAGGAGACAGGCAATGACTTCTGTATTCGACCGCGAAGATATCCAGTTCCAGGTAGTGGTCAACCACGAAGAGCAATACTCGATCTGGCCCGACTACAAAGCCATCCCCAACGGCTGGCGTGCAGTGGGCAAAAGCGGCCTGAAAAAGGAATGCCTGGCGTACATCGACGAGGTGTGGACCGACATGCGCCCCCTCAGCCTGCGCCAGAAAATGGCCGAAGCCGCCCCCCAGTGACCGCACTGAACCTGCTGTGCCTGCCGTACTCGGGGGCCAGCGCCATGGTCTACAGCCGCTGGCGGCGCAAGCTGCCGTCGTGGGTGCAGGTACGCCCGGTGGAGCTGCCCGGGCGCGGCTCCCGCATGGCCGAGCCGCTGCACACCGACATGCAGGCGCTGGCCCGGCAACTGGCCAGCGAGCAGCGCCTGGCCGCCAATGCACCCTACGCGTTGCTGGGCCACAGCCTGGGTGCCTTGCTGGCCTTCGAGCTGGCGCATGAGCTGCAAGCGCTGGGCTGCCCGGCGCCGCTGGCGTTGTTTGCCTGCGGCACGGCGGCCCCGACCCGGCGCGAAGATTACGATGGCAGGCGCTGGCGCGAGCCCAAAACCGACGCCGAGCTGATCAGCGAGCTGCGTGAGCTGCAAGGCACGCCCGAGGAAGTGCTGGCCAATGCCGAGTTGATGAGCCTGACCTTGCCGACACTGCGCGCCGATTTCCTGCTGTGCGGCACCTACGCCTACCGTCAGCGGCCGGCCCTGAGCTGCCCGCTGCATGTGCTGGCCGGCACTGATGACCGGGCCAATGACGAGCAACTGCGGGCCTGGGGCAAAGAAACCCACGGCGAGTTTTCGCTGCAGATGTTCCCCGGCGGGCACTTCTTCATCCACGAGCATGAAGACCGTGTGCTCGACGCCCTCACTGCCTCGCTGCAACCGTTGCGCCTGTCCGCCTGATTGACGTCACCGCTTGCCTGGGGGAGGCTAGGCCTTTTCCCAGGCAAGGGGCAGAGCATGCTGATCGAACCACACAAGGCCACGCTGCTGGTCGTCGACATCCAGGAAAAGCTCATCGGCGCCATGAGCGACGCCGAAGGCACCTGGGCGCGGGCCCGCTGGCTGCTGGCGGCGACCGCCGAGCTGGAGCTGCCGGTGGTGATTTCCGAACAGTACCCCAAGGGTCTGGGCCACACCCTGGCCGAGTTGCTGGCGGCGGCACCGGCCGCCCAGGTGGTGGAGAAAAGCCATTTTTCCTGCGTTGCCGCCCAATGCTTGCCCGACAGCCTGATGGCCCGTGAACAGGTGATCGTGTGTGGCATGGAGACCCATGTCTGCGTGCTGCAGACCGTGCTCGGCCTGCTGGCGCTAGGCAAGCAGGTGTTCGTGGTCGAAGATGCCTGTGACAGCCGCACGGCGGCCAGCAAGGCGGCGGGCCTGGCGCGCATGCGCGAAGCCGGTGCGCAGGTAGTGACCCGGGAAATGGTGCTGTTCGAGCTGATGGGGAGTGCGGCGCATCCGTTGTTCCGCCACATCAGCAAGACCTACCTGGTCGGTGAACAGCCCTGAACGGCCGGTTATGGGCGGCAGGCATGATGGCCCTTGCACTGCTGCAAGGTTGCGCCGGGCGCCGCGAAGAAGTGCCCGCAGCGGACCCGGCCGAGGTTCGCGCCCAACTGCTGCGGTTGCTGCCCACGCAAGCCCGCGACCGCGAGGGCTGGGCCAAGGACATCCAGGTGGCCTTCGAGGCCCAGCGCATCCCCCCCAGCAAGAGCAACCTGTGTGCCGTGTTGGCGGTCACCGAGCAGGAGTCGACCTTCACCGCCGATCCACAGGTGCCCAGCCTGGGGCGTATCGCCCGTGAAGAAATCGACCGCCGCGCCGCGCGCCTGCACATCCCCAGGTTGCTGATCGATGGAGCATTGAAAACGCCGTCTGGCAACGGCCAAAGCTACCAGCAGCGGCTACAGGCAGTGCGCAGCGAGAAACAGTTGAGCGAATTGTACGACGAGGTCATTGCCCGGCTCCCGTTGGGCAGGACCTTGCTTGGCGGGCTGAACCCGGTGCACACCGGCGGGCCGATGCAGGTCAGCATCGACTTTGCCGAACAGCATGCACAGGGGTACCCCTACAGCCTTGACGGCAGCATTCGCCAGGAGGTGTTCACCCGGCGCGGTGGCATGTACTTCGGTATCGCCCACTTGTTGGGTTACCCAGCCAGCTACGAACGCCCGCTCTATCGTTTCGCCGATTTCAATGCGGGCTGGTACGCCAGCCGCAATGCGGCGTTTCAAGCGGCGCTGAGCAAGGTCACGGGTGTGCGCCTGGCGCTGGACGGCGACCTGATCGCACCGGGGTCGATCATGCCGGGCGCGACCGAAACGGCGGCGCGCAAAGTGGGCGGGAAGCTGGGGCTGCGCAACCCGCAGATTCGCCGCCAACTGGAGGACGGCGACAGCCTGGCGTTCGAGGACAGCAAGCTGTACGCCGGGGTATTTGCCCTGGCCGACGCGGCCGCTGGGAAGCCGCTCCCGCGAGCGGTGCTGCCGGGGATCGAACTGAAGAGCCCGAAGATTACCCGCAAGCTGACCACGGCGTGGTTTGCAGGGCGGGTGGACGAGCGTTACCAACGGTGCATGAAGCGCTAGCGCCCAGGTGCACTGTCAATGTCGCCACTGCCGAGGCGGGCGCGGTCTTGCAGCGCGAAAGGGCCGCAAAGCGGCCCCAGGATTTGCGACGGACTGTTGATCAGCTTTCGCCAAGTGCCCCGACGACTTGTTCGACACTGGCCTTCAACCCGGCAAACGCATCATCCGGGTCGCTGTCCACCACCACCAGCTTCGCGCCGGCCGCCTGGATCGCTGCGGCCAGCGCCGGCTCCGGTTGGCGATGGTCCAGCACCAACGCTACATCCTGTGCCTTCAGGTTGGCCTCCAGCGCCTTCAGCGCGGCAGCATCCCACGCCGTTGGCAGCGGCTGCTGCACCACATCCAGGTTCAGGCCGCTGGCCAGGTAACCCAACCGCGGCGACAGGCTGACCACTGTGAGGTTGTCGACCTTGGCCAACTGCGTCTGGCTGCTGGCGGCAAGTTCCAACAGCTGGCGCTTGAGCGCGGCCAGGTTGCCCTGGATTTTCGTTTTTTCGCTCGGCGCCAGGCGTTCCAGGTCGTTGGCCACGACGTCGGCCATGCGCCCCAGATTGGTCGGGTTCAGCCACGGGTAGGCGTTGTAGGCATCGTCGCCACTCACCGCAATACCTGGCAAGGCGCCGTCCACCGGTCGTGCGGCATCGATCTCGACAATGCGGATATTGCTGCGCCGGGCCATCGGGTATAACGGGTCGTCGCGCCAGATCGAACGTACGCCGATCACCGCATCGGCCTGTTGCGCAGCCTTGTCCAGGCTGGCGCCACCACGGCCGCTGAAGTACGACGGCTGGCGACTGGCCGGCAGGTTGGCCGGGGCTGCGCGCTTGAGTTGTACGCCGGTCCCCTCGAGCAGGGCGCTGGCCAGGCTGTGGGTGATCGGCAAGGTGGTCAGCACCTGCGTGGCGAAAGACAGCGACGGCAGGCTGGCCAGGGCCAGTGCCAGGGTCAGGTGTTTCAGGTTCATGCCGGGTTTCCTTGCAGGCGGGGAACGAGGGCGCGGGCGAGCGCAGCGAGGGCGAAGCAGAGACCGGCGACCAGGATGATCGCGGCGCCCGACGGCACCGGCAGGTCGAACACGATCGGTAGCAGGATGCCGAACAACGTGCTGATGGTGGCGATGAGCACCGAGAGGAAGAAAAAGCCCTTCAGTGACTGGCTGACCAGGCGCGCGGCGGCAGCCGGGATCACCAGCAACGCACCGACCAGAATGGCTCCGATCACCTTCACTGCAGCCACGGTGACCAGGGTCACCAGCACCACGAACAGGTAGTCCAGTGTTTTCACCGCCACGCCGCGTACAGCCGCCAACTGCGGGTTGAAGCTGGCCAGCATGATGCGGTTGTACAGCGGCAGCGCCAAGGCCAGCACCAGTATGGCGACGATGCCCAGTACCACCAGGTCCTGCCCGCTCACGGTCAGCACCGAACCGAACAGCACGTTCTCGAGGATGTGCACATTGATCTTGCCCGCCAGCATCAGCAGCAGGCTGGCGCCCAGCGCCAGCGACACCGAGAGGAATACGCCAATCAGTGTGTCCGGTGACAACCCGGTGCGGTTACGCAGGAAGTTCAGCAGGATGCCGAACAGCAGGCAGTAACCGAACAGGCTGCCATAAGGCCCGGTGTAGGGCTCGCCCAGCAGGATGCCGATAGCCACGCCGGTCAGTGCGGCATGGCCGACCGCTTCGGAAAAGAATGCAAAGCGCTTGACCACCACCAGGGTGCCCAGGCCACCCAGCACCGGGCCAATCATCAGGCCGGCGAGCAAGGCATTGACCACGAAGCCATAGGCCAGCGCCTCGGGCAGGTAGCCGGCAGTGGCCCAGTCCTGGACCGTTTGGCGAAGGGTTTCGAAACTCATCAGGCAATGCTCTCGCTACGCGGGTGGACGGAAAACAGGCCCAGCAGGCGCTCCGGCGTCAGGGCCTGGGCTGGCGGGGCGTCGAACAGTACCTGGCGGCTCAGCCCGGTAACCCGGTCGGCCAGGCGCAGCACCGCTTCCAGGTCGTGTTCGATCCACAACACAGTGGTTCCCGCCTGGCGCCAGGCCAGCAGCAGTTGTTCGAACACCTGAATGCCGGCTTCATCGAGCGCCGACATCGGCTCGTCCAGCACCAGCAGTTGTGGTTCGGGGATGAGCCCCTGGGCCAGCAGCACCCGCTGGCGCTCACCGCCCGACAAGGCCCCCATGCGCCGCTTGCGCTTTTCCAGCATGCCAACCCGCGCCAACGCAGCATCGATGGCAGGCTGCACCCTGCGCGACAAACCCAGGAAGGCCGGGCGCCGCTGGCACATGGCAGCCATGAAATCATCCACGGTCATTGGCAGCCCGCGGTCGAACTCCAGGGCCTGCGGGACGTAGCCGATCACCTCGCCTTGCCCTGGCCAGTGCAGGGTCAGTTCACCATGGTGGGGCATTTGCCCGAGCAGGGTCTTGATCAGCGAACTCTTGCCGCCGCCGTTGGGGCCGACGATGGCGTGCACGCTGCCCGGGGCGACGGTGAAGCTGACCTGTTCGAGGATACGGGTGCGGCCCAGGGTCAGGTCGATACCGGCAAAGGTGATGCGCGGCCCGCAGGCGGTTGCCAGGTTGGCAGCGGCGGTCATGCGCGGTTCTCCTGAATGGCGCGGACCACGGTGTCGAGGTTGCGCTTCATTTCCACTTCGTACTTGTCCTTGGTGTATTCGCCATAGGAAATGTGCGTGAGGGGGTAAAGGCGCACACCAGACTCACGCTGGATGGTTTCGACATAGGCTGAGGGGAAGTCCATTTCCGAGAAGATCACCCTCACGTCCAGTGCCTTGAGCTGGTCGATGGTCTTCTTCAGCTGCGCCGGGCTTGGCTCGATACCATGGGCGGGTTCGACCACGGCGGTCACTTCCAGGCCGAAGTCGCGGACCAGGTAGTCGTAGGCAGCGTGGATGGTGGCCACGCGGAAGGTAGCGCTGGGGGCCTCGGTGACCTTGGCCAGTGCCTGGGCACGCAAGCCACGCAGGCGTTTGGCGTAGGCCCGGGCGTTCTGCGTGTAGTACCGGGCATTGTCCGGGTCGAGCCTGCCCAGCTCGCGGGCAATATTGTTGACCTGGGCAATGGTCGTGCTGATCGACAGGAAAGTGTGCGGGTTGACCACCTTGCCGGCACCGCGTGCGGCAATGCCGGTAGCTGCCAGCAGCGGTACGTTCTGGTTGGCCTCGATCGTGGCGATATCAGGTTTCTCACTGGCAGCGATCATGCGGTCGGCAAAGTCGTCATGGCCAACGCCATTGAGCACCACCACGTCCAGGGTGCCGATGCGCTTGATGTCTTCGGCCCGGGGCTCGTAGGCGTGCGGGTTGAAGCCCGCCGGAATCAGCGGCACCACCTCGGCCTTGTCGCCAACGATGTTGCTCACGTAGCTGTAGTAGGGGTGCAAGGTGATGCCGATACGCAGCGGCTTGTCGTTATCGGCCAGGGCCATTGCCGGCAGGGCCAGGGCCAGGAGCAGGGCGAGGGCGGAGCGAAACATGGGCGAGTCCTTCGGTTCAGTGGCGGTGTTCGCGGGTAACCCCGGCGTCGTAGTGGCTGACCACCTGTTGCCAGCCAGCGGCGATCAGTGCCGCCTGGCCGAGGTCATCCGGGATGATTGCGGCGCTGTCGCGGCGCAACCAGATATCGGCCTGGCCGGTGCTGTCGGGTGGCAGGATCAGCAGCAGGCTGCCGGCAATTTCGGGTGCCTGGCTGCGGCCCAGGTAGGCGCCGGGCACCAGCCAGGTCCACTGGTGACTGCCCCGGCTCTGGCTGCCGGCGTCGACCACGAATGGTGGCAGGCCTTCATCGGCCAGGGCCTGTACCCCAGGTGCAGCAGCGTTTTCTTCACGCAGCAACTGGATCTCGTCGAATGCCACCCGCAGGTCGGTGTAGAGGCCTTGCTCGGCCGCAGTGAGGTCGCGGCGGGCGTCGATCTGGTGGGTGGCGATGGCCTGTTCGTCCTCGCGCTCGCCGCGCAGCCACACCACGCCAGCCGCCAACGCCACTATCAGCAGGCTGGCCAACAACACGTACAGGGTTTCGTGCCCGGCTCCGGCCGGGCGAATCACGTGAGCGCGGCTCATGGCTGGGCGATGTCGGCGTAGTCGACTTCCACCACGTGCCCGGGGCCGGCGTCGAACAGCACGTAGAATTCGCCGTCTGGGCGCTTGAAGGTCAGGGTCGAATCGTCGCCAAGCTTGCCGCCGACCAGCACTTGCTCGTCATAGCCGATCACATCCAGGGTTACCCCGGGGGCGCCACTGCCGTCCGAGAAACCACCGGTGCACTTGACTTGGCCGCTGGCCAGTTCTTCGCATTCGCACATGGGGTTGTGGGCCAGTGCCGGGCTTGCGGCCAGTGCCAGCAAGGGCAGGGCGAGGGTGCGCAGCAGGTATTTCATTTCTTGCCTCCTTTGTTCTCGAGCCAGGCCACGGTGGCTGGCGATGCCTTGGCCAGCGGGACAGACGCTTGGTGCATGCTGCCGTCCCAGCCTTCCACGGTGATCCAGATCTGGGCGTCGGGTTTGGTGCGTGGGGGGATCGGCAGATTGGTGGCCATAGCGTAGGGCGCGCCGAAGAAGATCGTGCCAGCCGCCCGCAGGCTGCGCGGTTTGCCGATGCGCAGGTAAACGGCCTTCACGTCGTTGACGCACGCCTTGCACAGCGCTGCCCTGAATACCTTGAAGTCGCCTGCCGGGCCGTCTCTGCGGGGGGCTTCGTCACGCAGTTCCGCCACGTCCAGGGTGTAGGGGCCGGCCTGGATGCCGGTGATCACATTCGCCCCCAGCCCTGCCTCGCCGCGGAACAGCTTTGCGTCGCTGAAATACTTGGGCATGAAACCCAGCGGGATCAGGATCAGCAGGATGTTCAAGTGGAAACGCCACTTCAACCACCACTGTTTCAGCGGGCTGACGGGCACGGCCTGGGTGTGGCTCATCGTTGCATCTCCAGCGAGGTCCGAGTGGGCGCAGTATGGGGTGCGCGTTCGCTACGCTTCAGCGCGGCAGCGGTGGCTTGCGCCGTACGTTTGGTCCAGATCAGCAAGCCGCTGAACACCATCAGGGTGAGCACCAGGCCGAAGAAGAACCAGATCAGCTTGATCGGCAGGCCGCCAAAGTCACCGGTGTGCAAGGGGCGCATGGACTCGGTGACGAACTCCAGGGCGGAGCGGTCGCCCAGCAGGAACTGGCTGTCCACCTTGCGCGTGTAGGGGTTGACCTCGGCGCTTTGGGCCATCAGCGGATACCAGCTCCGCCCGCCCATGGAAATATGGCTGTAAGCGGTGGCAGGCAACGCAATGAAGTTGATTTCCAGCCCTGGAATCGCCAGGCCAGCGATGCGTGCCGCTTCATCGAGGTCGATCCGTGGGGCTGGGCTGCCATCGGCGGTCTGGGGCACTTCTTCGCGAGCGATGACCGGCACGATCGGCTCGCTGGAAATGCTGATGTGGTTGTCGAACAGAATCGCCTGGATCAAGAACCAGGTACCGGTGATGGAAATGACCGCGATGAACCAGATCGACCAGACACAGGCCAGGCGGTGCAGGTCGCCCCAGAAGATGCGCGAACCGTGCCCTGTTCGTACCGGCTTGAAGAAGCCTTTCCAGAACTTTTTGTACACCACCAGCCCGGTTACCAGCGAAGCGAACATGGGCAGGCCGAGGATCGACACCAGGTACCAGCCCCAGCTGAAACCGTTGGTGAAGGGCACCAGCCACCAGCCGTGCAGGGCGCGGGTGAAGGCTTGGAAGTTGAAGTCGGGGGATTTGCCCTGAATCGCACCGGTGTAAGGATTGACGTACAAGGTCGGGGTGGTACCGTCCGGGAAGGTCACATTGGCCGTGAGGGCGAAGTGTGAGCCCTCAGGCTGAATGATGGAGCGCACGACCATATCCGGCTCTGCTTCATGCAGGGCGTTCAGCACCTGTTGGAAGCTCAGGCGTTCGGCGTCGGTGTCCGGCTTGCTGGCACGTACATCGGGGTTGGCCAGCCAGACGATTTCCTGGCTGACCACCGCGAGCATGCCCGTGAAGCAGACGATCAATACAAAGAACCAGATCGGCAAGGCGAGCCAGCTGTGCACCAGGAACCACAGCCTGGATTTGGATTTTTTCAACGATTTGGCCATCAGACGGGTCTTCTGCTATGGGTGGTCGAGCGTGCGCCCAACCAAAGAGGGCTGTACTGATAAGGACGAATGAGAATCGAAATCCTGCCGATTAAAATGAAAGCAAATGTTTCAAACGACAAAGCCGACCTGCGCAGGGGGCGTCAGGTCGGCCAGGGCGGCTCGTGTTCTGGCGGTCAGGCGCTGGTCAGTGCCACTGCCGCAGAAGGTTTGCCGTGCAGCTGTGCGAGGTCCTGGTATAGGGCCCTGGCTATCTCCGCGGCACGTGTCGGCAGCACCGAGAGCAGGGTGTCGCTAAGCCCGTGGCTGTTTTCGCAGAAGCCCTGCAGGTAGACCGAGGCTTGCAGGTCGGGGCTGGCCAGCACGCGGTAGTTGCGGTCGACGCTGAAGTCGCCCTGGTACCCGGCCAGGGGTGCCAGCAGGTCGCGGTGCGAGCGGCGTTCGTAGCCGGTGGCGAGAATCACGGCATCGTAGCGGTGCGTTTGCTGCTGGTCGGTGGCAAGGTCACGCAGGGTCAGCTCCAGGCCCTCGCGGGTGGCGACCACGGCATCGACCTGGCGGCGGCACAAGACGTTGTGGCGATACTGGTGGGCGACTTTTTGCCGGTAGAGGATGCCGTATATGCGCTCGATCAGGTTGAGGTCGACCACCGAGTAGTTGGTGTTGTGGTACTCGCCCAGCAGCTTGCTGCGCTGCTCGGCTGGCTCATTGAAGACCAGGTCTGTGTAGTCCGGCGAGAAGATCTCGTTGACGAACGGGCTGTCGTCGGCGGGCTTGAGGGCCGAGCCGCGCAGGATCATGTCGACTTTGACCGAAGGGTAGCTGTCGTTGAGGTCGATGAACGCCTCGGCGGCGCTCTGCCCCGAGCCGATCACGGCGATGCGCATCGGGGCGCCCTGCGTGCACGGCAGTTTGTTCAGGCTGCTCAGGTACTGAGAATGGTGGAACACCCGCGGGTCATCCTTGAAAGCACCGAACTTCGCCGGAATTTTCGGTGTGCCGCCGCTGCCGACCACTACCGAGCGGGTGCGGCGGCTGTATTCGCGGCCTTGCGCATCACGCGACACCAGGCGCAGGTGCTCCACCCGGCCGCCCTGTACCTGCGGCTCGATCCGCAGCACCTGCTGGCCATAGACGGCCTGGCCGGCGAAGTGTTCGGCGGCCCAGCGCAGGTAGTCGTTGTACTCCAGGCGGCAGGGGTAGAAAGTGCCCAGGTTGATGAAGTCCGCCAGGCGTTGTTTCTGGTGCAGGTAATTGACGAAGCTGTAGGGGCTGGTGGGGTTGCGCAGCGACACCAGGTCTTTCAGGAACGAGATCTGCAGCTCGCTCTGTGTCGCCAGGGTTTCACCGTGCCAGCGGTAGTCCTGTTGCTTGTCGATGAACAGCGCGTCCAGGGCATGGCCCTGTGACTCTGCCAGTTCCTCCAGGGCAATGGCCAAGGCCAGATTGGAAGGGCCGAAGCCCACGCCGATCAGATCTTTGATGGTGTCCTGCTGTGTGGGCTGGCTCATGATGGTGATTCCCTGAATGCTCGAATAGGCACGCCCGCCGGGGCTTCGGCCGCTGTGCAAGTACATGAGGTGGAACGAGCCAGCCGACCGGGAATTTAATTGGGCTAAAGCGCGGCGCGAATTGGCCGATAGGGTGGTTAACGCAAAGCCCGATCTTTCAGACAGGGACCGACATGGCCGTCATCACAGCTGGCAACCTCATGATCAATGGCGTATCGGCGCAGGCGCTCAGCGCTAATGCCGCCGCTGAACGCGACCAGGCCAAGCAGGCCGGCGAAGCGGTGGGCCCGCTGCAAATCAGCAGCGACAGCCTTAAGGTGTCCGCGGGTAGCCAGGCACAGTCAGCGGATACAGCGGACAGCGGTGAGTCGGAGGCGGTAAGCGAGCTGCGGCAGTTGATCAAGGACTTGCAGAAGCAACTGGCCGAGGAGCAGAAGCAGCTTGCCGCGTTGCAGAACAGCAAGATGGATGAGACGTCCAAGGCGGCTGCGGTCGGTGCCAAGCAGGCAAGCATCGCTACCCTCAACGGTCAGATCATGGCCGCCACCGCGCAGTTGCTGGAGCTGCTGCAGCAAGAGGGTGGCAGCAGCTCCGGCGGGATGGTCAGCGCCACGGCCTGACGGCGCCATGGCCTGTTGCTTCGGGCCTGCTTACTCGGCCGCCACCCGCCCTTTGCCCTGGCGATCCGCCTTGTACTGCATGGCCACGGCCGGCGCTGGCTTGGCTGCACCGGTTTCCAGCCATTGGCGCAAGCGGCTGGCATCGGCGAAATGGGTGTACTTGCCGAAGGCATCCAGGATGACCATCGCCACAGGGCGGTTATCCATTCGGGTCAACAGCACCAGGCAATGCCCGGCTTCGTTGGTAAAACCGGTCTTGGTCAGCTTGATGTCCCAGTTGCTCTTGTTCACCAGGTGGTCGGTGTTACGGAACCCCAGGGTGTAATTGGGCTTGCGGAAGGCCACGGTCTTCTCGCGGGTGGTCGACAGCTCGCTCAGCATAGGGTACTTGCGCGAGGCCATCAGCAGCTTGGACAGGTCGCGGGCAGTCGACACGTTCTGCGTCGAAAGCCCGGTAGGCTCAACGTAGCGGGTATGGGCCATGCCCAGGCTACGGGCTTTGGCGTTCATCGCTTTGATGAATGCCGGGTAGCCACCGGGGTAGGCATTGGCCAAGCTATTGGCTGCACGGTTTTCCGAAGACATCAAGGTAATCAGCAGGGTCTCGCGGCGATTGAGCTGGCTGCCGGGGCGTACCCGTGAATACACGCCCTTCATCTCCGGGTTGTTGGCGATGGTCATGGTGAGCATCTCATCCATGGGCAGCTTGGCGTCCAGCACCACCATCGCGGTCATCAGTTTGGTCACCGAAGCGATCGGCACCACGCGGTCGGCGTGGTTCGAGTACAGCTCCTGGTTGGTATTGAGGTCGATCAGCAGCGCGCTGCCCGAAGCCAGGTGCAGTTTGGAGGGGTCGCGTTGCACCTTGGCCGGGGGTTGTGCAGCAGCGGTCGACGGCAGCGTCGCGGTACCTGTGAGCAACAGCAGCAGGCTGAGAATGGACAGGGATGTTTTCACGTTGAGGCTCACTAAAGGTTGGTATGTCGTTGGCTGTGCAAGGGTTTTCCCCCAAAAACCGCTGCATTCTGGAGTATGGCTGAACGGCTGTCGAATGCCTTATATCTAAAGGGCGCAACGTGAACGAAATTTAATCCCGTACCCATTGTGTACCCTTCATGTGCTGTTCATGAAGTGCGCCGAACGGTGATAGGGGCGGGGGCAAACTGAGCGCTCAGTTCTGATCAGGTCCGGTACCGACCCGTGAACAGGAGGGCCGGCACGCAAAGGGCGTTGTCGCCTCAGCCATGTATCAACGTCAGGTCGCTGATAATGCAGATCGAGCCATCGTCGACCGGCGTTTGGTCGTTGTAGTCGACCTGGTTGTAAACGCCGCCGTGGAATTCGAACAGGCGCGAAGCCCAACTGCCGTCGAGTTGCAAACCACCTGAAGTACCGGTTGCTCCCTTGCAGGTTGCGGTGACCGTGACCAGGCCCTGTGCCGTGACGTGCAGGCTTATGCCGAACTGCGCGCCCAGCGGTACGCCCTTGAGCACCGTCGAATTCACTGGGTCAGCCTGGTCATAGGCTTGGCGAAAGCCCAAGGTGATATCACCTTTCTTCCAGAACACCTTGACGGGCGGGCCGTCGTCGCCGCGCACGTGCATCTGGGCAATGACCACCTTCTGCGCGGCGTTGACCTTGGTCAACGTCATGCTTTGACGGCTCCAATGATCCGCGGCACTGGCCAGCGTCCAGGAACGGGTCTCGGTCCATTCACAGCGGGTGCGGTGGGTACTCTTGCTCGACGCCCCTTTGGTTGGCGCAGAAAACTGGATCGAGCCGTCACTGAGTAACGTGACCACCTCTGGGAGGCGGGCAATGACTTCGTCACCGTCAAGTTCCAGGGCAACGGGGTTGGTTGCGGATACTGCCACCGGGGTGGCGATCAACAGGTTGCTGATGTCTACGGCCATGGTAACTCCTCATGAACAGCCAGGTTTGAAGGGCAGACTGAATGCTGCCTGGTTGAGAGTTAGCCAATGGCTAAATTAAATGTCAATAGCTTAAAGCTAAAAATTGCGCTGTGGGTGAAATTACCTGTTGGCGAAAATTTTCAGGGCAAGGCCTTTACGCTGGATTTGGCTGTGCGATAAGCTTTCGCCGGGTACTGTACAAATATACATATATCAGGATGACAATATGCCTATGCAAACAGCGTCGACCACCCTTCAGCCCCCGGGAATGTCGGGTGTAGAGCGCCTGAGCCTGCGGGTATCGTCGATGATCAACCACCCTGTGGCCCAGACCCAGCGCTGGGTACTGGTGCATCGCCTGCACAGCGATGGCGACGCGGAATGGGAAGAGGTGATGGGGCTGCTGCTGGAAACACCCGAGTTGGACCTGACCTTCAACCCTGATGGCAGCGTGCTGGTGCGCTGGCAGCGCCACGCCGGCCAGCAGTTTGACGAAGTGAGCGTCGAGCAGGGCTGTGGGTCACTGATGCCTGCTGCGCCGTTCTGAAATACCGGCGCCAGGCCGCTGCCGGGGCAGGTGGCGCCTTACACGAGGTGGGCATTCCACACCAGCAGGACCCTGGCCTGGATATAGGTTTCTTCGCGGCGAATCAGGCGGTCCTTGTGCCGTGAGTTGTCGGAAATCATCTCGAAATGATCGTCATCGGCAATCTGCAGGCGCTTGATGTAGATATGGTCACCCCACGCGAAAAAGTAGATCCCGTCGCCCACGAACTCGCGAATGCTGACATCGACGATCAGTGGGTCACGGTGCCTGATGGTGGGCTCCATCGATTGGCCCCAGCCAGTGACCATCTTCAGGTGGTGGTGCTCGCTGAATTCCACACCCAGTTCCCGCAGGTGGCTGGGGCTGACCCGCACATCCTTGAACATTTCCGGGTAGTCATGGGGGATCTGGCCGCCGCCCATGGCCGCGCGCACATCATAGTGGGCAATCCATACCTCATCGCCCACCAGGCCGGGCCGGCCGTGGTCGGCCTGCAGCAATACGGTTTCCGCGGGCTCGGCAGCCGCGGCCAGCAGCCTCTGGCGGGTTTCTTCGGGGATGCCTTTGCCACTTTTTGCCAGCATCTGCTTGACCAGGTCGGCGGCGCACACCGCGCCGTCGGCAGGCCCGCCCGAGGCCTGCGGGTGATCGCCGGGCGCCAGCGCGTCGAACCAGCCGCGTGGCAAGCCTTCGATACCCTCGATCCGCCGCGCCACGTCGTCGCCCAGGTTCTTGGCGGTCCTGTTGGAGAGAATCTGGCTCAGGTGCGCAGGCGCCATGCCCCAGCGCTCGGCGCAGGCGCCCTTTTTCTGGTCGGCGATCAGCTTGACCAGGTTCTGCTTGCGGATTTCATAGATGTCCATAAGGCGAAGCATGCCAGTGTTTAGCTCTCTGCTAAATGTGCGCATGGCTAAATTTCCCTTGAGGTAAATTTACCCCTAGGCTAAATTAAACCTTCAGACAATAAAAGCCACGGCGATGCAATGCCGTGGATTGCCCATCTCGTCAGTAAAGAGGTTTACATGGATCCCACCGACCTCGGCCCAGGCACCCTTACGTGGCTGGGTGGTACAGGCACCGTGTTGTTCGGGGCCTTTCTATGGCTGCGCAAATGGCTGTCCAGAGATGCGGCAGACCGCGCGCTGGACAATGCAGACATTGCCGTGATTCGCCGCCTGACCGAGCTGCTCGATAGCGAGCGCGATGCCCGCCGTGAGGCGGAGGCCAAGGCTGACCAGTTCGCCAAGGAGCGCAATGAACTGGTGGTCACCGTCGGCCGCTTGCAAGGCAGGGTCGTGGCCCTGACCAGTCAACTGGCCCGGGCCAAGGCGTGAAACGACCGACGACCCGCACCCACCATGGCCACACAAAAAAAAGCCCGCCATTTCGGCGGGCACAAGGGCGTAGGGAGCAACGCACAACAAATTCGGGTCAGGCCACCAAGGTGCCTGGTTGCAACAGTTCAGCCAATGCGCGGGCTTGGGCGAGGGTCGGCACCGGCCCACTCACAGCCTCGCCGTTGCGCACCAGGTACCAGCAGGCCAACAGGCCTTGTTCACGCAGTGAAACCGGAACAGCGCTGCCGACAACGGACATGATCTGGATAGTGGCCATGGGGACCTCCTGTGAAACATGGGCCTACCATACGTAGCCGCTACCAGGGTTTGAAATCAACGTTGTCGATAGTGGTCATTACTTCTATCAACCCTTACCAGCGTGGCGGGCCGTAATACACCCGTGGCGGGCCGTAGTAGGCCCGGTAGCCTGGCGGTGGCGGGGCCGGCGCATAATAAGGCTGGTAATAGACGGGCTGCGGCGGCGGCTGCACGTACACCGGTTGCGGCGGGTAGTACACCGGCTGGCGTTCCACGTACACCGTACGGTCGTGCCCGCCAGACACCGTAGCGCCAACCACCGCGCCAACCACGGCAGCTCCCAGTAGCGGGCCCGGTCCGTACCAACCGCCGCCATGGCCGTAACCACCGTGGGCAGCTGCAGGCCCGCTGATGGCCAAAGCGCCGACCAGCAGGGCGATTCCGGGAATGAGACGGTTCATATCAACCTCGCGAGTAAACCCCTAAAGTGGGGTGTCACTAATATGACTCCGGTATTTGTCAATTGCGCGCAGGGCAATGGTAAAGGTTGTGTAAGGGACGAACAGCGGTTGCCTCTGGTACGCTGCACAAACGTTTCAGTCATGACTCAGGAGCAGGCTATGTCGACAACTCCCGGCAGGGATACCGTGCTGTGCATTTCCCTGGCAGGCCGCCCCGGTACATTCGGCGTGCGCTTTCACAACCACCTGTACCAACAGTTGGGCCTGGACTTTTACTACAAGGCCATGCGCACCGACGACCTCCCGGCCGCGGTAGCGGGAATTCGAGCCTTGGGCATACGCGGGTGTGGGGTATCGATGCCATACAAGGAAGCGTGCATGGCGCTGGTAGACGAGATCGACCCGTCGGCAGCGGCCATCGAGTCGGTCAACACTTTGGTGAACACCAACGGTCGCCTCACAGCCTACAACACCGACTATCTGGCCGTACGCCAGTTGTTGACCCGGCACCAGGTCGACCCGGCAACCGCTTTCGCCCTGCGCGGCAGCGGCGGTATGGCCAAGGCCGTTGCCAGCGCCTTGCGCGATGCCGGCTTTGCCGAAGGCACCATCGTCGCGCGTAATGCCCAGGCGGGGCAGCAGCTGGCGGATATGTGCGGCTACCGCTGGCTGCCAGAACTCGGCGATATCTGCCCGCCGATGCTGGTGAATGTGACGCCGATCGGCATGGCGGGGGGCGCAGAAGCTGAAGAGCTGGCGTTTTCGGACATCGCCATCGCTGCTGCAGAGCGGGTATTCGATGTGGTGGCCATGCCCGCGCAAACACCGTTGATTCGCCGCGCCCAAGCGCTGGGCAAGCCCGTGATTACCGGGCTTGAGGTGATTGCGCTGCAGGCGCTGGAGCAGTTCGTGCTGTACACAGGTGTGAGGCCGACGCCGGCGCAAGTCGATGCCGCCGTGGCGTACGCTCGCGATATCTGAATGCACCAGCAGCGGCCCCTTCGCGGTATGGCAGCGGTGCTGGCGAAGAGGCCGCTACAGGCCAAGGGGGCAATCAGAATACCTTGGTGCCGGCGTCCAGTTGCTGGTCGACCAGCGCTCGACCGTGGGCCAGTGACACATGCTGGGCACGTTCCAGGTCGGAGAAGAACTTCATCGGCATCGACAGGCGCCTGCTGGTATGGCCATCAGGGGCGGTGATCAGGCAACCGGCGGCGTAGGGCAGGGGCGAGTCAGGATGGGGCATCACGCTGGCGGTGATGGTGTGCTTGCGGTATTCACAGTGAAGGGATTGCATGGTTCTTACCTCGCTGTGGCATGGGAAGCAATTACCTTCATATACCACAGCAAGGGGGCGGTGGTTCCCGCCCCCGACGAACGCTTAGCCTGCGAGGTCGGCCGGCTGAATCACTTCGACCCAATAGCCATCCGGGTCCTTGATGAACGCCAGGTGGTTCATGCGCCCGTCCTGCAGGCGCTTCTGGAACGGTACACCTAGCGCTTCGAAGCGCGCACAGGCGACGCGTACATCGGGTACCGACACGCAGATGTGACCGAAGCCGCGTGGGTCGGTATTGCCATCGTGATAGGCGAAATCGGCATCGTTTTCGGTGCCGTGGTTGTGGGTGAGCTCCAGCACGCCAGGGATCGATTTCATCCACTGGTGACGGGCGGCATCATCGGCGGGGATCTGCGCCGGGTCGACCAGGGCCAGGAAGTACAGGCTGAAAGCGGCTTCGGGGAAATCACGCTTATCTACCACGCGAAAGCCCAGCACACGGGTGTAGAAGTCCAGGGACTTTTCGATGTCCTTGACCCGCAGCATGGTGTGGTTGAAGACGAATTGGGCGGTGGCGGCGTCAGGTTGTGCGGTGACACCAGGCAAGGTTTGCAGATCGTGCAGGCTCATGGGAACTCCTGAGGCAGGGCCGGGCACGGGGCGCCGGCAAAACAGACAGGCTGGCCATGATACGTCAGTGCGCCGATTGCGCAAATGAAAGCGCCCTGCACGAGTGCAGGGCGCTGGAATTAGAGGCCCGCATGTGCGGGCGCGTGATGGGGTCGCTAGTCCTTTAGCTGCCTCGATACTGAGCCAGCCCTTGTGAAAAAAGTGTGAAGCACGTGTTGATGTTTCATCAGCGAGCCCAGCTTTCCACCTCGGCGGCGCCATACTGCTCTTTCCAGGCTTTGAGGCCGCGGTGGTTGCCGCCTTTGGTCTCGATCCGCTCGCCGGTCTCGGGGTGTGTGTAAACCTTCACCACCCGCGGGCGACGGTGCTGTTTGGGGGCAGGGCCGGTGGTGCGCCCCCCGGCTTTGGGGTCAAGTATGGCTATGACATCGCGCAGGCTTTTGTCGTAGCTTTTCATCAGGTTGACGAGTTTCTGCTCGAACTCGATTTCGCGCTTTAACCCGGCATCTTTTTTCAACGCTTCCAGTTGGGCCATCTGTTCTTGGAGCGCTTTTTCCGCAGCACGAAACTCTGCAAGTCTGGACACTGTAATCACTCCTGTACGTCGGCTGTGGCGGGGCGTGACGAACATTGGAACGCATGAATACGCCGGCCACGCAGGTGGGTTTTACTGTTCGTTGATAGCGAGTGTAGTCACACATTGGGGCGGGGTAAACTGCTAACTTATTGCAAATAAGCGGGGAACTTTCCTAGTTACCCACGCGCGATACAGGCGACTCGCCGAAGCGGCCTGGCAGGGCGCTTAGACCATGGTCCAATGGCCCGCGCCAGAGCCGTTACGCGATCATTTCAAAGTATGGCTGGCTGTTGCGCGGTCATGTCCCATTACCGTGGCAAGTCGTTGCCACCGGTTGTTAACCCGCTTTGAATCTGGATGTTTCCCTGCATGTTTTCCCCCTATCCTCTCGCCCCCGGGCGTCGTGTCGCCAGCCTGTTCCTGTTATGTGCCGGTGCCAACGCCCAGGCTGGCGGTTTTCTTGAAGACAGCAGTGCCAAGGTTGAAGCACGCACTGTCTACTTCAACCGGGATTTCCGTGACGGCCACAGCAGTTCCGGCCAAGGGGCGTCCAAGCGAGAAGAGTGGGCCCAGGGCTTTATCCTCAATGTACAGTCGGGTTACACCGAAGGCTTGGTAGGGTTCGGTGTGGATGCGCTGGGCATGTTCGGTGTGAAGTTGGACTCCAGCCCCGCCGACAGTAACAGCGGCTTGCTGCCGTCTTCCGGGCACAACCCTCGGCACTCCGCCGACCAGTATGCAAAGATGGGCCTGGCGGCCAAGGTCAAAGTTTCCAACACGGTGCTCAAATACGGTTCGATGATGCCGGATGTGCCCCTGCTCAAGTACAACGATGGCCGCCTGCTGCCGACGATGTTCCAGGGCGCCATGCTGACCTCCGAGGAACGCCGCGATCTGAAGTTCACCCTGGCACGCCTGGATCGGTACACCGCAAGGGATTCAACCGACCGCCAAAACATTCGCGTGCATTGCAAGAACAAGCGTTACGCCTGCGACATCGAAGCCGACCACTTCGACCTCGCCGGGGTCGATTACCGGGTCAACGAGCGTTTCGGTGCCCAGTATCAAGTGGCCAGGCTGGAGAACATCTATCGCCAGCAGTATTTCGGCCTGGTGGCCAGCCAACCGCTGCCGGTGGGTAGCCTTGCTGCCGACCTGCGGCTGATCAAAAGCGACGACATCGGCAACGCCCGCGCTGGCGCTATCGACCACCGCGCCGTCAGCGGCATGCTCGGCTACAGCCTGGGTGATCACAAGCTCAGTGCTGGCTGGCAGCGCATGTATGGCGACAGCGCCATGCCCTACCTGGATGGCAGCAACCCGTACCTGGTCAACTATGCACAGGTCAATGATTTTGCCGCCGCCCAGGAGCGCTCCTGGCAAGTGCGCTATGACTATGACTTCAAGGCGTTGGGTGTGCCTGGCCTTACGTTCTTCACCCGGTACATCAACGGTGACCATATCCAGGTGCCAGGCAGCCATGCCGAAGGCAAGGAGTGGGAGCGCGACAGCGAGCTCAAGTACCAAGTGCAAAGTGGCACGTTCAAGGACGTCAGCGTGCGTTTGCGTAATTCCACCTACCGCAGCAACTATGAGCGGTGGGCGCGGGATATGGACGAAACGCGGGTGATCGTCAGCTACAACTTCTCGCTGCTCTGAACGGGTGCTTTGCCAGCGGCCTGGTGGCGCCCGACAATGGCTGCTGAACAGCACCGGAGGGCAGCACAATGAAACAGCTGTTGTTGATCGGCATCGGCCCGGGTGACCCACGCCAGGTCACGTACGAAGCCGTCGACGGGTTGCGCCAGGCCCACGTGTTCTTCGTGCTCGACAAAGGCAGCGTCAAGAACGAGCTGGTGCAGCTGCGCAAGGCCATCCTGCAGCGGTACCGGCCCGAGGGCGGCTATCGGCTGGTTGAGGTCGCCGACCCGCTGCGCGATGGGCAGGCCGACGCGTATGTGCAGGCGGTACAGGACTGGCACGTCCAACGTGCAGCGCTGTATGCGCAACTGATCGAACAGGAACTCGGCGACGGCGAAACCGGCGCCTTTCTGCTGTGGGGCGAGCCCACGCTCTATGACAGCACCTTGCGCATCCTCGACCTGGTCTGCGAGCGAGTTGGCGCGCTGCACCTGCAGGTCATTCCGGGCATCAGCAGCGTGCAGGCACTGGCGGCGCGCCACCGTGTTGCGCTCAACCGCATTGGCGAACCGCTGACCGTGCTGCCTGGTCGGCGTCTGGCCGGGCAGGGGAGTATCGACAATGTGGTGGTGATGCTCGATGGGCAGTGCGCGTTCGCAGCTATCGATGACCCGGCCTTGACGATTTACTGGGGCGCTTACCTGGGCACGGCTGACGAACGGCTGATCGCCGGGCCGCTGCAGGCGGTGAAGGCGCAGATTCTTGAAGTGCGTGCGCGGGAAAGGGCGCGCAAAGGGTGGATCATGGACACCTACCTGTTGCGCAGGGAGGTGTAGCAGGCACCGTTCCTTGGCCCCTGCGCTCCCTGCGCGCTTGGTAAGCGGGTGCCGCCGAATTCAGGCGGTGCCGAGAATCGCCTGCACCTTGTCGCGCAGCTGGTCGATGCTGAACGGCTTGCCGATCATGTGCATGCCCTCCGGCACAGTAATGTTTTCGGCGTAGCCACTGGCGAACAGTACCGGCAACAGTGGCCGCAGCTTGCGTGCCTTGGCTGCCAGCGCCTCACCGCGCATGTCCGGCAGGCCCACATCCGTCATCATCAGCGCCAACGGCTGGTTCGGGTCTTCCAACACCTTGAGCGCCGCGCTGGCATCTTCCGCCTCGATCACCGAGTAGCCCAACTCATCGAGCACTTCGACCATCAGCATACGTACGATGTCGTCGTCTTCGACTACCAAAAGGTGCATGGTTCGGGTCCTGTGCAAGTGAATGTCTATGATCTGTGCACAAGGCGACAGCAGAAGTTCCCGAGGATACCGATACTTGCAATCAGATGGAACGATTGGCACACAGCACTTTCAAATACTGGCTAAATGCCCTGCCAGAGCCGTCAAAGCTGGTTAGACTTCGCTTGTCGGCACGGCGCAGCGGCACATAACCATAACGATTGTTCCGCCATTCTTTTCCATGGATTTTCTTGCTCGGGCGTTTTCTCATGATTCAAGCAGCCTCGATGGACCAGCGCAGCTTCCGCAAGTTGTTGAGCCGCAACATCGGCCTTCCTCTGGGTGTGGGCCTGCTAGGTGCCGTGGCCTTCGTCGCGGTGATCAACTACCTGCTGTCGGCCATGCAATGGGTCGAACACACCGACCGGGTCATTGGCAATGCCAACGAAGCGGTGAAGCTGTCGATCGACATGGAAACCGGCATGCGCGGCTTTCTGCTGACGGGTGACGAGCGCTTCCTCGACCCCTATGAGGTGGCCAAGCCGCGCATTCTCAGCAGCTTGCAGGGCCTGAAAGGCATGGTCGAGGACAACCCGCAGCAAGTTGACCGTATCGACCGGCTGATCGCCTTGCAGCAAGCCTGGAATGACTTCGGCAGCGGCATGATCACCCTGCGCCGCAATGATGGCCCCTACCGGGAGCTGATCGGTAACGGCCGCGGCAAGCGCCTGACAGACGAGATTCGCAAGGAATTCGCCGACCTCATTGCCACCGAGCAGCAGTTGCGCATGGCACGCAACGAGAAGGTCAGCACCGTCACCGTAACCTCCATTTCGGCGTTCGTGCTGCTGATCGTTGGCCTCAGCGCCTTGCTGGCGTACCTGGGGCGCCGCGATCTGTTGGCGTTGTCCAGCAGTTACGACGACAACCTCAAGGCCCAGCAACGTTCTGCCGAGCGCCTGGAGCACCAGGCCTGGCTGCGCAACGGCCAGACCCAGCTGGCTCAACAAGTGCTTGGGCAGCTGACCCTGAACATGCTCGGCGACAACATTCTGCGGTTCTTTGCCTCTTACCTGGGCAGTGTGGTCGGGGCGTTGTACGTGCGCGACGAGCATGGCCGCCTGGTACGCGTTGCCTGCTATGGGCTGGATGCCGAAGAGCAGGCGCGCGAGCAGGTGCTGGGTGATGGTGAGGGTCTGCTGGCCCAGGCCGTGCGTGAAGGGCGGCTGCTGCGCCTGGACGACCTGCCGCAAGACTACTTCCAGCTCAGCTCCGGCCTGGGCAAGGGCTTGCCGCGCAGTGCACTGCTGATGCCGGCCAGCGACGGCGGGCAGATCAACGGCGTGCTCGAACTGGGCTTCCTGCGGCCGCTGCAGGCGCGTGACGACGAACTGTTGCAGCGCGTGGAGGGCAACCTGGGTATGTCCATCGAAAGTGCCCGTTATCGCCAGCGCTTGCAGGAAGTCCTGGCCGAAACCCAGCAATTGAACGAAGAATTGCAGGTGCAGCAGGAAGAGCTGAAAACCGCCAACGAAGAGCTGGAGGAGCAGTCCCGCGTGCTCAAGGAGTCCCAGGCCCACCTGGAAACCCAGCAAGCGGAACTGGAGCAGACCAACGAGCAGTTGTCCGACCGCACCGAAGCGCTGGACCGCAAGAACGAGGAGCTGACCCAGGCCCAGGAAGAGCTGCAGGCGCGCGCCGATGAGCTGCTGCGTTCGAGCAAGTACAAGTCCGAGTTCCTCGCCAACATGTCCCACGAATTGCGCACGCCGCTGAACAGTTCGCTGATTCTGGCCAAGCTGCTGGCCGAGAACGTTGAAGGCAACCTCAGCGGTGAGCAGGTCAAGTTCGCCGAGTCGATCTACTCGGCCGGCAACGACCTGCTCAACCTGATCAACGATATCCTCGACATCGCCAAGGTCGAGGCCGGCAAGCTTGAAGTGCGACCTGAAACCACTCACCTGGACCGCCTGGTCGAAGGCCTGCGCGACATGTTCGAGCCGTTGGCCGGGCAAAAGGGACTGGCCTTCGAGGTCACCGCCCAGGCTCAGGTGCCTGCCACCCTGTTCACCGACCGCCAGCGACTGGAGCAGATCCTCAAGAACCTGCTGTCCAACGCCATCAAGTTCACCGAGCGCGGCCAGGTCAGCCTGAACATCGGCTACCAGCCAGACAGCGGCATCGTGTTTTCCGTGCGCGATAGCGGCATCGGCATTGCTGCCGACCAGCAGCAGGCAATCTTCGGTGCGTTCCACCAGGTCGATGGCACCAGCAACCGCCGGTATGGCGGGACTGGGCTGGGGCTGTCGATTTCTCGCGACCTTGCCCATCTGCTTGGCGGGCAGATCAGTGTCGAGAGCAGCCCCGGGCAGGGCAGTGTGTTCAGCCTGGTATTACCCGAACGCTACGAGAACCTGGAGCAGGAGGTCGAGCCCCTTAGCCTGCGCCCGGCTGTCGATACCCTGCCGCCAGTACCGCAACTCGCCACTGCCCAGGCGCCGAAGCTGCCGCAACTGGCCTTCACCGACGACCGTGACCGGGCGCCTTTCAGTAACCGCTGCATCCTGGTGATCGAAGACGAGCCGAACTTCGCCCGCATTCTCTTCGACCTGGCCCACGAGCTGGGTTACAGCTGCCTGGTGGCGCATGCGGCCGACGAAGGTTTCGAGCTGGCCGCCCGGTTCATACCCGATGCGATCCTGCTGGACATGCGCCTGCCTGACCATTCCGGCCTGACCGTGCTGCAACGCCTGAAAGAACAGGCCGATACCCGGCACATTCCGGTGCATATCATTTCCGTCGAGGACCGTGTCGAGGCCGCCATGCACATGGGGGCAGTGGGCTACGCCGTCAAACCCACCAGCCGCGAAGAGCTCAAGGAAGTTTTCGCGCGCCTGGAGGCCAAGCTGACGCAGAAGCTCAAGCACATTCTGCTGGTGGAAGATGACGACCTGCAGCGCGAAAGCATCGCCCGCCTGATCGGTGACGACGACGTCGAGATCACCGCCGTAGGCATGGCGCAGGAGGCCTTGGCACTGCTGCGGGAAAACATCTACGACTGCATGATCATCGACCTCAAGCTGCCAGACATGCTCGGTAACGAACTGCTCAAGCGCATGACTGCCGAAGATATCCGCGCCTTCCCGCCGGTGATCGTGTATACCGGCCGCAACCTGACCCGCGAAGAAGAAACCGACCTGCTCAAGTACTCGCGCTCGATCATCATCAAGGGCGCCCGCTCACCCGAGCGGCTGCTCGACGAAGTGACGCTGTTCCTGCACAAGGTCGAATCGCAGTTGTCCAACGAACGCCAGCGTATGCTGAAGACGGCGCGCAGCCGCGACAAAGTGTTCGAGGGGCGCAAGGTGCTGCTGGTAGATGACGATGTGCGTAATATCTTCGCACTGACCAGTGCACTGGAGCACAAGGGCGCGATCGTCGAAATCGGCCGTAACGGCCGCGAGGCCATCGAGCGCCTGGAGCAGCATGACGACATCGACCTGGTGCTGATGGATGTGATGATGCCGGAAATGGACGGCTTCGAAGCCACCCGGCTGATCCGCCAGCAACCGCGCTGGCGCAAGCTGCCGATCATTGCGGTGACTGCCAAGGCCATGAAAGATGACCAGCACCGTTGCCTGCAGGCCGGCGCCAACGATTACCTGGCCAAACCGATCGACCTGGACCGCCTGTTCTCGCTGATCCGCGTATGGCTGCCGCAACTGGAGCGAATTTGACTAGCGAACGTAACACCGATATCGAGATCCGCTTGCTGATCGAGGCCATCTACCTCAAGTACAGCTATGATTTCCGCAATTATTCCGGCGCTTCGATCAAGCGCCGGATCCTGCACGCGCTGCGCCAGTTCGGTTGCCAGACGGTATCGGCCTTGCAGGAGCGCGTGCTGCACGACCCTGGCATGTTCATGCAGTTGCTGCAGTACCTGACGATTCCGGTCAGCGCGATGTTCCGCGACCCGGGCCATTTCCTGGCGCTGCGGACCGAGGTGGTGCCGCTGTTGCGTACCTGGCCATCGATCAAGGTGTGGATCGCCGGCTGCAGCACGGGCGAGGAGGTGTATTCGATGGCCATCCTGCTGCGCGAAGAAGGCCTGCTCGAGCGCACCATCATCTACGCCACCGACATCAACCCGCACTCGCTGGACAAAGCCAAGCAGGGCATCTACTCGATGCAGAACATGCTCGACTACGCCGAGAACTACCGCATCGCCGGTGGCCGCCGGGATTTCGCCGAGTACTACACGGCAGCCTATGGCAACGCGATCATGGACAGCACCCTGCGTGAAAACGTGACCTTCGCCGACCATAGCCTGGCCACCGACAGCGTGTTCTCCGAGACGCAGTTGGTGTCTTGCCGCAATGTGCTGATCTACTTCAACAAGGAGCTGCAGGACCGCGCCCTGGGCCTGTTCCATGAATCGCTGTGCCATCGCGGTTTTCTGGTGCTGGGCAGCAAGGAGTCGGTCGACTTTTCCGCTTACAGCGACGGTTTCGAGCCGCTGGTCAAGCCTGAACGGATCTATCGCAAATCATGAAGGGCGTACAAGCGGTGGTGATCGGCGCCTCGGCCGGCGGGGTGTCCGCGCTGTTCACCGTGCTGGGCGGGTTGCCGTCGGGGTTCGCCATTCCGGTAGTCTGTGTGTTGCACCTGCCGGATGACCGCCACAGCCAACTGGCCGAGGTGCTGCAACGCCGCCTGCTTCGTCCCGTGTGTGAGGCACGTGACAAGCAACCGCTGAGCCCTGGCCAGATCTACGTGGCCGGGCCGGGCTATCATTTATCGGTAGAACGCGACTTCACCCTGTCGTTGAGCCAGGAACCACCGGTGCATTTTTCCCGGCCGGCCATCGACTACCTGTTCATTTCCGCGGCTGATGCCTACGGTGCCGGCCTGCTTGGCGTGCTGCTCACCGGTGCCAATGAAGACGGTGCCCAGGGGTTGGCTTACATCAAGAACAGCGGCGGCCGGACCATCGTCCAGGACCCTCGCGACGCACAGGTGGCGCTGATGCCCGAGGCCGCCCTGGCCCTCCATCAGCCCGACCATATTCTTACCTTGAGTGGGATCGAGCAGTTGCTCGCCGCCCTGGAACCCAGCGCATGCTAAGCAACACTATCGCCAAACTGCTGATCGTCGACGACCTGCCAGAGAACCTGTTGGCCCTCGATGCCCTGATACAGGGCGAGGACCGTGAGGTGCACCAGGCCCAGTCTGCCGAAGCCGCCTTGTCGCTGTTGCTCGAACACGAGTTCGCGCTGGCCATTCTCGATGTGCAGATGCCGGGCATGAACGGCTTCGAACTGGCCGAACTGATGCGCGGTACGGAAAAAACCCGCCACATCCCTATCGTTTTCGTCACCGCAGCCGGGCGTGAAATGAACTACGCCTTCAAGGGCTACGAAAGTGGCGCCGTGGACTTCCTGCACAAACCGCTGGATACCGCGGCGGTGAAGAGCAAGGTGTCGGTGTTCGTCGACCTTTACCGCCAGCGCAAGGTGCTTGACCGCCAGTTGCAGGCGCTGGAGCGCAGCCGCCAGGAGCAGGAAGTGCTGCTGGGCCAGCTGCAGGCGGCGCGCGGTGAGCTGGAGCATGCGGTGCGCATGCGCGATGACTTCATGTCGATCGTGTCCCACGAGGTGCGTACACCGCTCAACGGGCTGATCCTGGAAACCCAACTGCGCAAGCTGCACCTGGCGCGGGGCAACCTGGCGGCGTTCAGCGCCGACAAGCTGCAGGCCATGGTCGAGCGCGACGAGCGCCAGATCAACAGCCTGATCCGCCTGATCGAAGACATGCTCGATGTTTCGCGCATTCGTACCGGCAAGCTGTCGCTGCGGCCCAAAGCGTTCGACCTGAGCGAGCTGGTGCAGCGGTTGGTGGAAAATTTCACCGCCCAGGCCACGGCACTGGATACGTTCATCGAGTTGCAGCATTGCCAGCCACTGCAGGGTGAGTGGGACGAATTTCGGATTGAACAAGTACTGGCCAACCTGTTGTCCAATGCCTTGCGTTATGGTGAACGCAAACCGGTGCAGGTAAGGCTGTACGAGCAGGACGGCCTGGCGTGCGTGCAGGTGCAGGACCAAGGCATTGGTATCGACATGGCTAACCAGCAACGTATCTTTCAGCAGTTCGAGCGCGTCGCAACTCAGCAAGCTACGGGTGGCCTGGGCTTGGGCCTGTATATTTCCGACCAGATCGTGCAAGCGCATGGCGGGCGGATTGTGGTGCAAAGCGAGGTGGGCAAAGGTGCGACCTTCACCCTGCAACTGCCCCTGGCTGCAGTGGAACAACTAAACGACCAGGCGTGGGCAACCTCTGCATAAGCCTGGGGTCTGATGGCCAACTGGAAGAATTTTCAAGGCGTTAACATGAGTGAAGATGCACAAGACGTAGTGCTGGTGGTCGAGGACGAACCAGCGATACGCATGATTCTGCGGGACTACCTGGCGGGCGAGGGCTACCACGTGCTGGTCGCCGAGGACGGTGAACAGGCGTTCGCCATTCTGGCCAGCAAGCCGCACCTGGACCTGATGGTGACCGACTTCCGCCTGCCGGGCGGGATCTCCGGGGTAGAAATCGCCGAGCCGGCGGTGAAGTTGCGGCCCGACCTGAAAGTGATCTTCATCAGCGGCTACCCCGCCGAGATCCTCGAGTCCGGAAGCCCGATCACCCGCAAGGCGCCGATCCTGGCCAAGCCGTTCGACCTGGACACCTTGCACGAGCAGATTCAGGCACTGCTGCGCTGATACCCGTCAAGGCCCTGTCACCGGCGCGCGCTGACGGGCCGGTGCTGATCAACGCAAGGTCCGCTCCAGCCCACCCAGCAACATGCTCTCCATCAACACCAGCGCTTGCGCTTCAGGCAATGCCTGCAGCGCGCCGGGCAATCGGTTCAGCAGCGTTGCAACCACCTGGGCGGTGGCCACCAAAGCTGGCCCCTGGAGCTTCGCCTGCGGTGCGATCAGCCGCAACAGCCCGGCCTCATAACGCCCGCGCAACTGCGTCAGGCGTGCCTGCTGGGCCTCGCTCAGGCAACAGAAATCACGCTCAGCCAAACGAAACTGCAGCGGCCGCTCGGCATGCAACTGCCAATGCGCCGCGATCAGGCAATTCAAGGCTGAAGCGCCGCGGGCCATGGCCCGCCGCCCCTGGTCCAGCAGGGCCTGCAACTCCTCGTACAGTTCCTCGATCAAGTCGAACAGCAGGTCCTGCTTGCTGGGAAAGTGGTGGTACAGCGAGCCGGCCGTCAGCCCGACATGTGCGGCCAATTCGCGCATGCTGACCTGGCCAAAGCCTTTTTCGGCAAACAGCGCCATGGCCTGTTCACGTCGCTCTTCGAAATTGGCACAACGCATCGCGGCATTGATCGGGGGCATGGCGCCTGGGCCTCAGTAGATGAAGAAGCCGCGGCCGCTCTTGCGCCCCAGCCAGCCGGCCGCCACCATCTCCTTGAGCAGCGGGGCAGGGCGGTACTTGCTGTCGTTGAAGCCCTCATGGAAGGCCTCCATGATCGCCAGCAAGGTGTCCAGGCCGATCAGGTCGGCCAGCGCCAGTGGGCCGATCGGCTGGTTGCAGCCAAGGCGCATGCCGGTGTCGATGTCCTCGGCGCTGGCCAGGCCTTCCTGGCGTACGAATATCGCTTCGTTGATCATCGGCACCAGGATGCGATTGACCACGAAGCCCGGCCGGTTGCCAGCAGCGATCGGGGTCTTGCCCAGCTTCTCTGTCACCAGCAATGCCTGGGCGTAGGTACCGTCGCTGGTCTGCAGGCCACGAATGATCTCGACCAGCGCCATCATCGGCACCGGGTTGAAAAAGTGCACGCCAATGAAGCGCTCGGGGTGGTCGATGCTGGCGGCCAACTGGGTCACCGACAGCGACGAGGTATTGGTCGCGATCAGGCAATCGGCGGCGACGTTGCCTGCCACCTGCTGCAGGATGCGTTGCTTGAGCTGCAGGTTCTCGGTGGCCGCTTCGATCACCATCTGCATCGTGGCCAGCTGGCCGTAGTCGGTGCTGGTGCGGACCCGGGTTTTGGCTGCCGCTGCCTGCTCGGCGGCGAGGGTCCCTTTGCTGACCTGGCGTTCGAGGTTCTTGCCCAGCGTTGCCAGCCCGCGCTCCAGGGCGGCGTCGGCCACGTCCACCAGCAGCACCTGGTAGCCTGCCACCGCGCACACTTGGGCGATGCCGTTGCCCATGGTGCCGGCGCCGATCACGGCGATCTGTTCAATGTTCATCTTTCAGTTTCCTCAAACCCGCTCGAAGACCACGGCGATGCCTTGGCCGCCACCGATGCACATGGTGGCCAGGGCGTAGCGCCCCTGAATGCGCTGCAATTCATGGATGGCCTTGGTGGCGATGATCGCGCCGGTGGCACCCACCGGGTGGCCCAGGGAAATGCCCGAACCGTTGGGGTTGACCTTTTCCGGGTCGAAGCCCAGTTCGCGGGCCACCGCGCAAGCCTGGGCGGCGAAGGCTTCGTTGGACTCGATCACATCCAGGTCCTGCACCTTCAGGCCGGTCTTCTCCAGCACCTTGCGGGTGGCGGGGATCGGCCCCAGGCCCATCAACTCGGGTTCCACCCCGGCATGTGCGTAGCCCACCAGCCGGGCCAGTGGCTTGAGGCCCAGGCGCCGCACCGCGTCACCGCTGGCCAGCACCAGGCCAGCGGCGCCGTCGTTGATGCCACTGGCGTTACCGGCAGTCACGGTGCCGTCTTTCTTGAACACCGGCTTCATGCCGGCCAGTTGCTCGGCGGTGACCTCACCGCGCACATGTTCATCGACACTGAACTGCACGCTGCCTTTGCGGGTTTTGAGTTCCAGCGGCACGATCTGGCTGGTGAAGCGGCCCTCGGCAATGGCGCGAGCGGCCCGGCGCTGGCTGGTCAGGGCCAGCTCGTCCTGCATTTCGCGGGTAATGCCCTGGCTGGCCGAGACGTTCTCGGCGGTGATGCCCATGTGGAAGTGCTGGAAGGGGTCGTGCAGTACCCCGACGGTGTAGTCGATGCCTTGCAGGTCACCCATGCGCGCGCCCCAGCGTGCCTGTGGCAGCAGGTAAGGGCCGCGGCTCATGGACTCGGCGCCAGCGGCAATGGCCACGTCGGTGTCGCCCAGCAGCAGCCCTTGGGCCGCCGAAACAATGGCCTGCAGGCCCGAGCCACACAGGCGGTTGACATTGAACGCCGGCGTTTCCTTGGGGATGCCGGCGTTCATGGCCGCAACCCGTGCCAGGTAGGCATCACGGGGTTCGGTAGGGATCACCGTGCCCATTACCACATGGCCGATCTGTTCGGCGGCCAGCCCCGAGCGCTCGATGGCGGCGCGGGTGATGGCGCTGGCCAGGTCGGCCAGCGGCAGGTCCTTGAGGGAGCCGCCAAAGCCACCGATGGCTGAACGGACGGCACTGACGACGTAGATTTCTGCGCTGCTCATAGAGGCTCCGATTGCATAGGCATGGCGGGACTGGGCCAGGCTCTGCGAGAATGGCCGGCGAGGTCCCGAAGTGGGTCCGAGTCTAGGCAAAGGCTCTGTCGCAGCCTATGCCGGAACTGTTCAAACAACCTGGCACTTTTTGCCACTCAGCATAGACAGCGAACACCGCCATGCGCGATAGCGATTCGGTCGCCGTGTACTTCCTCAACGCCATGCTGCATGCCCTGCGCGATTGCCCCGCCGAGCGTGACGCGCATTTGCGTGCGGTGGGCATCGACCCGCACCTGCTCGACCAGCCGCAGGCGCGGGTGCCGGCCCGGGCCTTCGCCGAGCTGTGGCTGGCAATGATCCGGCGCCTGGACGATGAGTTCTTCCGCCTCGACAGCCATGGCATGCCGTTGGGCAGTTTCGCCCTGATCTGTCGGGGCCTGATCCTGGAACCCAACCTGGAAAAGGCTCTACGCCAGTGCCTGGCAGGCTTTGGTCTGTTCCTGCACGATCTGCGCGGCAGCCTGACCGTGCGCGGTAGCCGGGCGCTGATCAGCGTGCAGTCGAGCATCGCCGACCCGTTGACCCGGGTATACGCCGAGGAAACCTACCTGGTGCTGATGGTCGGCCTGCTGTGTTGGCTGGGCGGGCGCAGGGTGGCGATTGACCGGACCGAACTGGCAGTGGCCCGCCCAGCCCAGGAGGATGACCTGCTGTTGTGGGGGCCGGACCTGCGCCTGGGCAGCGGGCGTACCGAGGTGGAGTTCGACAGTGCCTGCCTGCGCCGGCCGGTGGTCCAGGACGTGGCGGCGCTGAAAACCTTCCTGCGCAGCGCGCCGCAGGGGCTGGTCATTCGCTTTCGCAACCAGAACGGCCTGGTGGCCGAGGTGTACCGGCATTTACGGGCGCGTGGCTATGGGCAGTGGCCCACGTTGGCGTCGCTGGCACAGCAGCAGGGTATCAGTGCCAGCACCTTCCGCCGGCAGTTGGAGCGCGAGGGGCGCTCCTACCAGCAGATCAAGGACGAGGTACGCCGGGCGATGGCTTTCGAGCGCTTGCGCGAAGGCGTGCTGAGCATTGCCGAGATCGCCGAGCAGGCCGGCTTTCAGGAGCCCAGCGCGTTCCACCGGGCGTTCAAGAAATGGACCGGGCAGAGCCCCGGTAGCTACCGCGCACGGTTGGCCGGGCGCTGATCTTGGCCAGTGCCGACCCTTGCGCGGGTGCCACCGCGCCAACACTCAGCCCGCCGGCACCATGGCGAAGCCCACCCCGAAGCGGTTCCAGGCATTGATGGTGGCGATCGCCAAGGTCAGGTTGACCACTTCGGCCGGCTCGAAGTGCTGCAGCAGGGCTTCGTATTCGCCCTGCGGCGCACCCCGTTCAGGCAGGCGGGTAAGGCTCTCGAGCCAGGCCAGTGCTGCCCGTTCACGCGGGGTGAAGTACGCGGTTTCCTGCCACACGCACAGTGTTTGCAGGCGTGCCTCGGGCTCACCGGCCTTGCGCGCATCGTTGGCATGCAGGTTGACGCAATAGGCGCAGCCGTTGATCTGCGAGGCGCGCAGGCGCACCAGTTCCAGCAGCGAGTTTTCCAGGCCGCACCTGGCCAGCGCCTGTTCCAGGCCGACCATGGCTTTGTAGGCTTCGGGCGCGTGCTTGGCCCATTCGATACGGTTGTGCATGGCTGTCTCCAATGCGGATGTGGGGGGTGATGGCGCTACTGTAGCGCCGTTGATTGGCCACCCCGATAGCCAATTGCACGCTTGCGCAGGAGGCCAATGTCCATTCAGCTGGCCACTGACAGGCATCCAATCTCTTCATTTCTGCGCAGCCAGCCAAGCCGGGATAATGGTCGATCTTGCACGAAGAGAAACGAACGACCATGAGACCTGCGCTGAACCTGTTGCTGGTGATTTTGTTGGCCCTGAACCTGCGGCCGATCCTGACCAGTATCGGCCCCTTGCTCGAGCCCATGCGCGCCACTACCGGGCTGGGCTACCAGCAGGCCGCCCTGCTGACCGCTTTGCCGGTGCTCTGCATGGGCCTGGTGCCGTTGCTGCAGCCGTGGCTGCGGCGCTGGCTCAGCGAGCACGGCGGTATGCTGGGCGGCCTGGCGGCGATTGCCATGGCTTGCCTGTGGCGCCTGCAACTGGACAGTGCCTGGGCATTGATCGCCAGTGCGGTGGTCGCTGGCCTGGGCGTAGCGGTGGTACAGGGCATGATGCCGGGGCTGGTGAACCGCTGGTTCCCCCGCCGCCTGGCGGCGGCCATGGGCCTGTATTCGGCGGCGCTGATGAGTGGCGGTGGCCTGGCGGCAGTGCTGGGCCCGCACATCAGTGCGCACTTCGGCCACTGGCAGGCCGGCCTGGGCCTGTGGGCGGTGCCGGCCGTGCTGGCGTTGCTGGCCTGGGCCGTGCTGCGGCCACGCCATGGCACAGCGAAGCTGGCAGGGGCATCCGGTGGACACTGGTTCGGCACGCGCCGGGCCTGGTTGCTGGCCCTGTACTTCGGCTTGATCAATGGCGGTTACACCAGCATGGTGGCGTGGTTGCCGGCCTACCACACCGAGCACGGCGGCAGCGCCCAGGGTGGCGCCGACCTGGTGGGCCTGATGACCTTTTTCCAGGTGGCCGGCGCGCTCGGTTTGCCGCTGTTGCTGCGGCGCTATGCTGACCGGCGCCCCGGTTTGTGGCTGGCGCTGGCAATCCAGCTGGTCGGCTTTCTCGGCCTGTTACTGGCCCCCACCGTGGCCCCGGGGCTGTGGGTGGCGCTGATCGGTTTCGGCCTGGGCGCTTGCTTCAGCCAGTGCCTTACGCTGACCCTGGAGCATTTGCAAACGCCAGCCGAGGCGGGCAGCCTGGCGGCATTTGTGCAGGGCATCGGCTTCATCATTACCGGGATCGTGCCCTACATCACCGGTTGGCTGCGGGATGTCAGTGGTGACTTCCAGGCGTCGTGGACACTGTTGACGGTCACCGTGCTGGCCATGCTGTGGGTCACCGCGTTTTTCAACCCGCGCGGTTACTCGGCCGCCATCGCCCGCCCGGCAACCGGCAAGGCGGCACCGGTCAATTGAGGTGCTGCAGGGTGTCGCGCACGCGATCCAGTGCGGGGTCGATATCCAGCAGTTCAATGGCACCGAAACCCATCAGCAAGCCCTGCCGCGCAGGCGCTTCGCTGAAGAATGGCGCCAGTGGGTACAGGCCGACCTCGACCTTGCGCGCCATGTTGGCCAGCAATTCCACGTCGACCCCTGGTCTGGCCAACGCGCTCAGATGAAAGCCGGCGCTGGCCGGAACCGCGCTGAACCAAGGGGCCAGGTCGCCCTGCAGGCGCGCCAGAATGCGTTCGCGGCGCGCGCTGTAGACCTCATGGCAACGGCGAATGTGCTTGTGCAGGTGGCCCTCGGCAAGGAAACGCGCCAAGGCCCACTGCAGCAAGCTCGGGCTGTGCCAGTCACTGAGGTGCTTGGCCACGCAGGCAGCCTGCAGTACGGCAGGCGGCAGCACGGCGTAGCCCAGGCGCAGCTCAGGCAAAAGGGTCTTGGAAAACGTGCCCACGTAGGCCACCAGCCCCTGTCGGTCCAGGCGCTGCAAGGCATCCGCAGCGGGCCCCTGGTAGCGGAATTCACAGTCGTAGTCGTCTTCGATGATCAGCGCCCCCAGCTGCGCAGCCCGCGCCAGCAGCGCGTGCCGGCGCGCCTCGCTCATCGGCATGCCCAGCGGGAACTGGTGCGATGGCGTGACGTAGATCAGCCGGGTGCCGTCGGCGATGTGCTCGACGCACAGGCCCTGGTCGTCGACCGGTACCGACTGCAGATGCGCGCCCAGGGCCATGAACAGCTGCCGTGCCGGTGGGTAACCGGGGTCTTCCATGGCCACCTGGCAACCTGGCTCGACCAGCACGCGGGCGATCAGGTCCAGGGCCTGCTGGGCGCCGTTGCACACGAGCAGGTCGGCTGCGCTGCAGTGCACGCCACGGGTGTAGGCGATGTGGTGGGCGATGGCCTGGCGTAGTTCAGGCAAACCCTGGGCCGTAAAATGCCGGTCGGGGTGGCGCTGGCTGCGCCGCAGGGCGTAGTTCAGGCAACTGCGCCACTGGTCGAAGGGGAATTGGGCCTTGCTCGATACGCCGCCGATGAAATCGTAGCGTGAAGGGGCCTGCGCCTGGCGTTGGCTGAGCACCGTGGCGCGCGCTTGCCAGCGTTCGAGCGATGCACTGGCGGCCAGGGTGATGGCGCCAGGTTCGCTGCTGCGCAGCGGCTGGCGCGGTGTGACGAATGTGCCACGGCCCACCACACCGCTGAGCAGGTTGTCATAGGTCAGGCGTGAGTAGGCTTCGGCTACCGTCTTGCGCGACACACCCAGTTGTTCGGCCAGCAGACGGGTGGGTGGCAGCTGGGTACCAGCTGCCAGGTGGCCACTGTCGATGCCAGCGCGCAATTGCTGGTAAAGCTGGTCGGTGAGGCCTTTGCGGCCATCCAGGCGAATGTGCAGTTCCATGGAACGGTCCGGAGCGGGGGTGCCCACAGGATAGCGGATTGGCTGCGCCGTGTGCGCCGGGCCGCGAGCCTTGCGCTACGGCTGTCAGAGCCGGGCGGTGCTGATGGTGATGTAGCCTTTGCCCGCCAGCGCAATGCGTATCTGGGTTTCGTCTGTGGCTGCCTTGCGGTTGCGTTTGATGCATACGCCGTCGATTGCCGCCGCGCGCATGTGCTCGGCAATGGCGCGCCCGTTCGGGTCGAAAAGCACCTCGCTGGCCAGCAGCTCGATGCGCTCGATCAGCAAACGGGTCTGTTCGTCTGTAGCGCAGAAGAACATCACCCCTGACAGGTGCGGGTCGTCATCAGGGTTGCTGATGTCATGGGCGAGCATTTCGCGCAGGCTGCTGCGCAGTTCGGCAATGGAGCGTGCGTACGGGTGCATGCGGCGTTTCCCCTGGCTGGTCATGCTGCGCCGATCTTGTTTTCTCAACGCTGAGGCGGCAAGTAAGACGCGTCCGAACATTTTGTAGGGGAATTCTGAGTCTGCCCGAGTGGCAACCCTCTGTGCAGCCTTCACAAGGCTGCTGCGCCCGCCTTGGCCACTTGTGCGTCCTGGTCGGGCTTGACCCCCGACACGCCAATGGCACCCACCACCTGGCCCTGCACCTGCAGCGGTACACCGCCCTCCAGGCAGGTCAGCAGCGGTGCGGTGACGAACGCGGTGCGCCCGCGATTGACCATGTCTTCGTAGTCCCGGGTTTCCTTGCGCCCCAGCGCCGAGGTGCGGGCCTTTTCCATGGCAATGTAGGCACCGGCTGGCGCACACCCATCCAGACGCTGCAGGGCCAGAGGGTGCCCGCCGTCGTCGACCACCACGATGGTCACAGGCCACTGTTCGGCCAACGCATGCTGGCGCGCAGCCTCAAGTACACGGGTAACCTCGGCCAGGCGGATCACGGGTTTGCTATGCATGGGCGTTCTCCGGCCGCAAGGCGGCTTCGACGATTTCCACCCAGTGCCTGACGGGGGTGCGCCCTGCACCGGCGAGGTGGGTCTGGCAGCCGATGTTGGCCGTAGCGATGATGTGCGGCTTGCCGCTTTCCAGCGCGTTCAGGCGGTTGTCGCGCAGTTGCAGGGCCAGGTCCGGCTGGGTCAGCGAATAGGTGCCCGCCGACCCGCAACACAGGTGGCCATCGGGCACGGCGGTCAGGGTGAAGCCCAGGCGGGTCAGCAATGCCTCCACCGCCCCGCCCAGTTTCAGGGCATGTTGCAGGGTGCATGGGCAGTGAAAGGCCAGGCGCTGTTCAGCGCACAGGCCTAACTGCTCGACGGGCTCGGCAGCCAGCACCTCCACCAGGTCGCGGGCCAGCGCGCTGACGCGCGCCGCCTTGGCTGCGTATTGGCGGTCTTGTGCCAGCAGGTGGCCGTAGTCGCGCACGAACGCGCCGCAGCCACTGGCCGTTTGCACGATGGCCTCGGCACCCGCCTCGATGGCGGGCCACCAGGCGTCTATGTTGCGCCTTGCACGCTGCAGGCCCTGCGCCTGGGCGTTGAGGTGATAGTCCACGGCGCCACAGCAGCCTGCCTGGCGGATCGGCTGCACACTGATCCCCAGCCGGTCGAGCAGCCGCGTGGCAGCGGCGTTGGTATTGGGCGAGAACGCCGCCTGCACGCAGCCTTCGAGCATCAGCAACCGGCGGGCATGGCGCGGCGACGGGCGCACGCCGGGCGGTGTCACTGATGCCGGCACTTTGCCCTTGAGCGTGGCCGGTAGCAGCGCTCGGAGGGCCTGGCCGCTGCGGGTCAGCGCCTTGAACAGTGCCGGGCGCGGGACCACCGCGCGCAGGCCCTGGCGCAGCAGGCGCTGGCCGAGTGGTCGCGGCACCTGCTGCTCGGCCACGGCGCGGCCAATGTCCAGCAGGTCGTGGTAGCGCACCCCGGACGGGCAGGTTGACTCGCAGTTACGGCAGCTCAGGCAACGGTCCAGGTGCAGTTGGGTGCTGGCGCTGACCGGCTCGCCTTCGAGCATCTGCTTGATCAGGTAAATGCGGCCGCGCGGGCCATCCAGTTCGTCACCCAGCAACTGGTAGGTGGGGCAGGTGGCGGTGCAGAAACCACAGTGCACACAGGCGCGCAGGATACTTTCGGCTTCGTCGGCACGGGGCAGGCGGCGAGCGCTTTCGCTGAGGTTGGTTTGCATGGTCTGGCCTCACAGGTCCGGGTACAGGCGGCCGGGGTTGAATACCCCCTGGGGGTCGAGCTGTTGCTTGAGCGCCTGGTGGTAGCGCATCAGCGCAGCGGGCAGTGGCGGGCTGCTGGCCGCACCAGGGGTGTAGGCGGTCGCGTGGCCGCCCACCCTGGCAACCGCCTCGCGAATGTTGTGCGCCTCTGCGTCAGACTTGAGCCAGCGCTGGGCACCGCCCCAGTCGATCAATTGCTCGCCGGGCAATGCCAGCTCGCCGCAGGCAATGGGTACGGACAGCCGCCACAGCGGGGCGGGGCCGTTGAAAAAGGCCATGCGCTGTTCGCGCAGGTCGTTCCAGAACCGGCTGTCCAGCGCTTCACCGCCCAGCCGCAGGCGCGCCGAATGCACCGAACCCTCGCCGCCTTCCAGGCGCAGGTACAGGGCATCGCCGTGGTGGCAGGCGGCGCTGATCGGCAGCGGCTGCTGGCCCCATTCGGCCAGTTCGGCCAACGCCTCGTGGCGGCCCATCGGCAGCCGCAGGCTCAGGCACTGGCGCGGGCGTGGCAGCACCTTCAGCGACACCTCGGTCAACAAGCCCAGGCAACCGAAGCTGCCCGCCATCAGGCGCGACACATCGTAGCCAGCGACATTCTTCATGACCTCGCCGCCAAAGCGCAGCAGCTTGCCGTGGCCGGTAACCACGCGTGTACCCAGTAGGTAATCGCGCACCGACCCCGCCCAGGGCCGCCTGGGGCCGGACAACCCGGCCGCGACCATGCCGCCCAACGTCGCATCAGGCCCCAGGTGGGGCGGTTCGCACGGCAGCATCTGGCCGGCCTGGTGCAGCGCTGCCTCGATTTCGCGCAGCGGCGTGCCAGCGCGGGCGGTCAGCACCAGTTCGGTCGGGTCATAGCTGACGATGCCCCGGTGGCGGCGGGGGTCCAGCACTTCAGCCACCACCGGGTTGCCGAGCATGGCCTTGCTGCCGCTACCCTGAATGCGCAGTGCCGTCCCTTGGTTCAGCGCCTGGTTCACCTGTTCGAGCAGGGCCTGGCTGTCGTCGTGGTCCATGCTCATTAGAAACGCTCCAGCTCGGGAAAAGGCAGTTGCCCGTGGTGCACGTGCAACGCGCCGAATTCGGCGCAGCGGTGCAAGGTGGGGATGTTCTTGCCGGGGTTGAGCAGGCCTTGTGGGTCGAACGCAGCCTTCACCGCATGGAACAAGGTGATTTCGTCGCTGTTGAACTGTGCGCACATCTGGTTGATCTTTTCCCGGCCGACCCCGTGTTCACCCGTGATGCTGCCGCCCACGGCCACGCACAGTTCGAGAATCTTGCCGCCGATGGCCTCGGCGCGCTCCAGTTCACCCGGCAGGTTGGCATCGAACAGGATCAGCGGGTGCATGTTGCCGTCGCCGGCATGGAACACATTGGCCACGCGCAGGCCGTATTCGCTGGACAAGTCGCTGATGCCTTTCAGCACGCGCGGCAGCTCGCGGCGTGGGATGGTGCCGTCCATGCAGTAGTAGTCGGGTGAAATGCGCCCCACGGCCGGGAAGGCATTCTTGCGCCCGGCCCAGAAACGCACCCGCTCGGCCTCGTCGCAGGCCAGCCGCACGTCGCGGGCGCCGGCTTGCGCCAGCACGGCCGCGACCCGTTCGCAGTCAGCGTGCACATCGGCCTCGACACCGTCCAGCTCGCACAGCAGGATGGCCGCCGCCTCCACCGGGTAGCCCGCGTGGATGAAGTCCTCGGCGGCGCGGATTGCCAGGTTGTCCATCATCTCCAGGCCGCCGGGGATGATCCCGGCAGCAATGATCTGGGCCACGGCGCGGCCGGCGTCCTCGACACTGTCGAAGCTCGCCAGCAGTACCCGTGCGACTTGCGGTTTGGGCAGCAGCTTGACGGTCACTTCGGTGACGATGCCGAGCATGCCTTCGGAGCCGGTGAACAACGCCAGCAGGTCGAAGCCAGGGCAGTCGAGGGCATCGCTGCCAAGGGTCAGGCGTTCACCCTCGACGGTGAGTATTTCGACCTTGAGCAGGTTGTGCACGGTCAGGCCGTACTTCAAACAGTGCACGCCGCCGGCGTTTTCAGCCACGTTGCCGCCGATGGAGCAGGCTATTTGCGAAGAGGGGTCAGGTGCGTAGTACAGGCCATGGGGGGCTGCGGCCTGGGAAATGGCCAGGTTGCGTACCCCGGGCTGCACCCGGGCGAAGCGACCCTGCGGGTTGACCTCCAGGATGCGGTTGAAGCGCGCCATGACCAGCAGAATGCCCTTGGCCAGTGGCAGGGCGCCACCGGACAGGCCGGTACCGGCGCCACGCGCCACTACCGGTACGCCGCGTTGATGGCACAGCTTGAGCAGCGTCTGCACCTGCTCCAGGCGTTCGGGCAGCACGACCAGCAACGGTACGGTGCGGTAGGCCGACAGGCCGTCGCACTCGTAGGGCTTGAGGTCTTCTTCGCGGTGCAAAACGTGCAGGTCGGGCAGGGCAGCCTGCAATGCCCGCAACAGCGCCTCGCGGTCACTGCTGGGCAGCGCACCATCGACGCGTTCGTCGTAGAGAATGGTCATTGGCTCACTCGGCAACGGTTTTTATTGTTGTTGGCAAAGCGGTCACGCTTGCAGCCTGCGCGCGGTGCTAGTCTGGGTCGAGTGGGCTCGCCACTGGTCCTACCAGTTTTTCCGCTGGGTACTGGCCGTTGGTGGCCTGGCTTGGCTAGATTGCAGGCGGGTGTGCAAGTGGTCCTACCAGCAGGAGGGTGCGCTATGGCGAACGAGGGCAGGGCGAAGGTGGCCGACCAGGTGGCCGGGCGGGTCGAGCGGCTGATTGTCGAAGGCGTGCTCAAGGTGGGCGAGGCATTACCTTCGGAGCGGCGGCTGGTCGAGAAGCTGGGGTGTTCGCGCTCTGCACTGCGTGAGGGGCTGCGGGTGCTGCGCGGGCGCGGCATCATCGACACCGAGCACGGGCGCGGCTCCTTTGTCGCCGACCTCACCGGGCACGCGGGCTACACGCCGTTGATGCATCTGTTCAGCTCACAGCCGCGCACATTGTTTGACTTGCTGGAAGTGCGCGCCTTGCTCGAGGCCGAATCTGCCCGGCTGGCAGCGTTGCGCGCCACCGACGTGGACCGCTTGCTGATCCGCCGCCGCTATGAGGAGATGCTGGCCGCGCATCAGGCCGTCGAGGCCATTGATGCCCGTGAGCACGCCCACCGCGATCATGCGTTCCATCGGGCGATCAGCGAGGCCTCGCACAACCCCGTGCTGGTACATACCCTGCAATCGCTGAGCGATCTGACCCTGAACACAGTGTTTGCGTCGGTCAACAACCTGTACTGCCGGCCGGCGCAGAAACGCCAGATCGATCGCCAGCATGCACGCCTGTATCACGCGGTGATGGAGCAGTTGCCGGAACAGGCCCAGCGCGCGGCGCGCGAGCACATCCATGGCATTCGCGACAGTTTGCGGGAGATCGAACAGGAGGAGCAGCGCCTGGTCAGGGCGACCATGCGTATGGATGGTTGGGGGTGAGCCGAACCTGCGCCGGCCCCGGCGTGGGTAGATTCACGCAGAGGCAGGTGCAAGTCTGATTCAACGATCAGCGATGCGGTCATCCTGCGACAGAATGGCCCTGGCCAGCTCTTCGTCGTCGGCCTGTAGCCCTGGGTGGTCCTTGCGGGCCTGTTCCAGTGCGGCTTCGACATAAGCGCCGCGAATCGCACCCCCACTGGCAACGAACGCCGAAAGCTCGTCGCGGGCAGGAATGATCCGTTTGTCATCCTTGAAGGTGGAATACAGCGAAGCGGAAACACCGGCCGAGGTGGCGACGTCGCCCGCATCGACGCGGGCCAGTGCGGCACCGGCAGGCAGCAGGAGCAGCAGCGCAGGGGCGATGAGTAGGTGGCGCATGTCGTGTTCTCCAGAAGGGTGAAGCCCAAGGAATAAACCACTCAGAGGTTAAGAAAGCATCAGTGTGAAAGTAGTTCCGTTGTTCGTTGGCAGAATGCATGCCCGCAGGTGGTACCGGGCATTGACCGCCTCGCGGTGCGCGTGGTCTGCTCTGCCATTCGCTCATCACAGCCACCGCAAGGTTCGCCCATGCCTGACTACAAGCTGCATTGCTTCGCCGAATCCGGCAACGCCTACAAGGCCGCGCTGATGCTGCAATTGACTGGCCAGAACTGGCAGCCGGTGTTCGTCGATTTCTTCAACGGCCAGACCCGCGAGCAAGCCTGGCGCGATGAGGTCAATGAACAGGGTGAGGTGCCGGTGCTGGAGCACGCTGGCAAGTCCTTGACCCAGTCTGCGCTGATTCTGGAGTACCTTGCGCAGCAGACCGGGCAATTCGGCCCCCGCGACGCGGACGAAAAGCGCGAAATCTGGCGCTGGATGCTGTTCGACAACCATAAGTTCACCAGCTATTACGCGGCGCTGCGTTTCCTGTTCTGCCTGAAGAACACGGGCGAAACCGACGTGACGCAGTTCTTGCGCGAGCGTGCCACCGCCGCGTACCGCATTGTCGATGCCCATCTGGCGAAGGCCCCGTTCATGGTGGGCGGGCGGTTGACCATCGCCGACCTGTCGCTGGCGGGGTATGTGTTCATGCCGGAGGACACCGGTATGGCGTTGGCCGAGTTCACCCACATCGAGGCATGGAAGGCACGCATCCAAGCCATGCCAGGGTGGAAGCACCCCTACGAGCTGATGCCTCGTACCGGTGGGCAGCACTGAGGGCACGGGGCTGCTCTGGGCTTGAAGCACGGGCCCGCTCAGCCAGCAGGCCCGCGCAGCATCAGGTATGCGGCGTAGTGCGCGGTGGCACGGCACCCGCATACTCGGGCTTCAGGTGCCCCTGTTCGTCCAGCAGGTAGGCGTCCATCACTTCACGCACCACAGGCCCCGCCACCCGGCCACCGGCTTCGCCGTTCTCGATCATCACCGCCACCACCACGGCCGGGTGGTCAGCCGGGGCAAAGCCGACGAACAGGGCATTGTCGCGGTGCCGTTCCAGTGTCTTGTCACGGTTGTAGCGTTCACCCTGCTTGATCGCCACCACCTGTGCGGTGCCGCTTTTGCCGGCAATCCGGTACTGCGCGCCGGCCGCGGCCGCACGGGCGATACCCCGCGGGTCGTGCATGACCATCTGCATGCCCTGGCTGACCTGGTCCCAGGCGTGCTTGTCATGCAGCACGATGTCGGGCATCGGGTGGGGGTCGACCGGTGCATCGCCGCCTACGGTCATGGCCAGGTGCGGGCGGTGCCACACGCCCTTGCTGGCCAGCAGGCTGGTGGCCTGGGCCAGCTGCAACGGGGTGACCTGCATGTAGCCCTGGCCGATGCCAAGGATCAGTGTTTCGCCAGGGAACCAGGCCTGGCGCCGGGTGGCCCGTTTCCATTGGGCCGAAGGCATCAGGCCGGCGGCCTCTTCGAACATGTCCAGCGACACCTTCTGGCCCAGGCCGAACTCCGCCATGTAGTCGTGCAGGCGATCGATGCCCAGTTTGTGCGCCAGGTCGTAGAAGTAAGTGTCGTTGGAGCGCATGATGGCTGTGTACATGTCTACCCAGCCGTCACCGCTGCGGTTCCAGTTGCGGTATTTGTGGGCGTAGTTGGGCAGCTCGTAGTAGCCCGGGTCGAACACCCGGCTGCCGGGGGTGATCACGCCGCTGTCGAGGCCGGCGATGGCCACTTCCGGCTTCACCGTCGAGCCGGGCGCGTACAGGCCGCGCAGCACGCGGTTGAACAGTGGGCGGTCGATCGAATCGCGCAATTGTGCGTACTGCTTGAAGCTGATGCCCTTGACGAACAGGTTGGGGTCGAAGCTGGGGTTGCTGACCATGGCCAGCACGTCACCATTGGCCGGGTCCAGCACCACCACCGAGCCACGGCGGTCGCCCAGGGCCTTTTCGGCAGCGACTTGCAGGCGGGCGTCCAGTGTCAGCACGATGTCCTGCCCGGGTGTCGGGGCCTTGTGGTTGAGCACGCGCATCACCCGGCCCTGGGCGTTGGTCTCGACTTCCTCATAGCCCACATGGCCATGCAGCTGGCTTTCGTAGAAGCGCTCGATGCCGGTCTTGCCAATCGACTGGGTGCCCCGGTATTCGGTGCTGTCGAGTACTTTGGCCTCCTTCTCGTTGATGCGCCCCACGTAGCCAACCGAATGGGCGAAATGCGCGCCCAGCGGGTACTCGCGGATGAACTGTGGTTCGACCTCCAGGCCCGGCAGGCGGAACTGGTTGACCGCCACCAGGGCGATCTGCTCTTCGCTCAGCCCCACTATCAGGGTGACCGGCTCGAACGGCTTGCGGCCCCGGCGCAGGTCCTTGTCGAACTGCTTGCGGTCGTCCTCGTTCAGCCCCAGTACCTGGGTCAGGGTATCGAGCACCTTGGCCGAATTGCCGCCGGTCCGCTCGCGGGTAATGGTCAGGTCGAAGCTGGGCTTGTTGTCGGCCAGCACCACGCCGTTGCGGTCGTAGATAAGCCCGCGCTCAGGGGCGATGGGCAGCACATGCACGCGGTTGTTTTCCGAGACGGCGCTCTGCTGGTCGTGCTGCAGCACCTGCAGCACATAGAGCCGACCCACCAGCACGGCACACAGGCTGAAGACCAGGGCGGCGCAGGCCAGAAGCCGGCGGTTGACCAGGTGCTTTTCCTTTTCGTGGTCCTTGAGGGGGATAGGTTGCGGCATTCGGGGCTCTTTTGTGCGGGTTTCGCGCCGATGTGCAGGCGCGCGAACGGGCGGGGGATGCTACGCAACCCACCCGGCAGCCTCAAGCCTGGTGGTGGCTGGCGGTAGCCTGGCTTGCGCTGTGCGCCGCATGGTCAGGGCGCTGGGGCGCTATATGAAGATTTGTTCATGGCGCCGGGTGCGATGACAGGCCTATGCGGTAATGCCGTGATCGATATGGATCCATGCACTGAATCTGTTCGATAAACGAACGCGAATTAACGGTAATCATGAATATGTAAAGTACTGATAATTAAGATTTAAATTTTTGGTTTTTGGGCTGATCAGAATGTCATCACCGGCCTGAGCCGTGCTTGCTTTAGCCCCATGGATTGTTTGTGGATCCATTATTTGTTTGATTAGCGCCTGACATCGGCTGGAGCCCTCCAGCCTGATGCGCCGACAACTACAAGAAGGGTTCAGTCATGAATGGCTTTTCCAGGGTATGGAACCGTCAGGGTTCCTTGCGCTTTGCCTGCGCGTGCGTTGCCGTTGTGCCACCTGCAAAGCGGCAGGTGGCGCTATGAATAACGACCTCAAGCAGCGCCTGGACAACGACCCGATGGGGCGCTTTCAGTGCCTGGCCATCGGCATATGCATCCTGCTCAACATGATCGACGGCTTCGACGTGCTGGTCATGGCCTTTACCGCTGCCTCGGTGTCTGCCGAGTGGAACCTCAACGGGGCGCAGGTGGGCTTGCTGCTCAGTGCCGGCCTGTTCGGCATGGCGGCGGGCTCGCTGTTCATCGCACCCTGGGCTGACCGTTTCGGGCGGCGCCCGCTGATCCTGCTATGCCTGGTGCTGTCGGGGGTCGGCATGCTGCTCTCGGCGTTGAGCCAGAGCCCGATGCAACTGGCCCTGTTGCGTGGGCTGACGGGCCTGGGCATTGGCGGCATCCTGGCCAGCAGCAACGTCATTGCCAGCGAATATGCCAGCAAACGCTGGCGCGGCCTGGCGGTCAGCCTGCAGTCCACCGGCTATGCCCTGGGGGCAACCCTGGGCGGTTTACTGGCGGTGTGGCTGCTGGGGCAGTGGGGTTGGCGGTCGGTGTTTCTGTTCGGCGGCATCGTCACCGTCTGCGTGTTACCGCTGGTCTGGTTGTGGTTGCCGGAGTCGCTGGACTTTCTGCTGGCACGCCGGCCAGCCAACGCCCTGGTGCGGGTCAATCGCTTGGCCGTAAGGCTAGGCCACCCGGCACTGGCGCAGCTGCCAGCGCTTGCGGCCAGGGTGCCGGGCAGTGCCAGCGGTTTCCGGCAACTGTTGGTGCCGGCCATGCGCCGGACCACGCTGGTGATCTGGCTGCTGTTCTTCCTGGTCATGTTCGGTTTCTACTTCGTCATGAGCTGGACCCCGAAGCTGCTGGTGGCTGCCGGGCTGTCCGCGCAGCAAGGCATTACGGGCGGTGTTCTGTTGAGCGTGGGCGGCATCCTCGGTGCGGCGCTGATCGGCGGGCTGGCCTCGCGCTGGCCGCTTACCCGCGTGCTGGCGCTGTTCATGCTGACCACTGCGGCGCTGCTGGTGCTGTTCGTGGCCAACGGGGGCTCGGCTAGCGCGGCATTGGCCCTGGGCCTGTTGATCGGGCTGTTCGCCAACGGCTGCGTGGCCGGCTTGTATGCCTTGTCGCCGGTGGTCTACGACGCATCGGTGCGCGCCACCGGCGTGGGGTGGGGCATCGGCATCGGGCGTATGGGCGCCATTGTGTCGCCCACCGTGGCGGGTGTGCTGCTCGATGGCGGCTGGCAGCCGCTGCACTTGTATGGGGTGTTTGCCAGTGTGTTCATGCTGGCGGCGGGGTGCCTGCTACTGCTGCGCTCACCCAGGCCGGCCCCAGTGGCGGTCAGCGATGCGCTGAGCCACTGACTACTCGAGCCCGGCTTGCGCTAAGATGCCGGCTCGTTTCCCTGGAAGTTGCCTGGATGAGCAAGCCCGGTCAAATGGTGCTGGTCGCGTTGCGCAAGATGATCGCCTCAGGCGAGCTGGCGGCCGGCGAGCGCCTGATGGAAGTTCCCACTGCCGAACTGTTCGGCGTTTCACGCATGCCGGTGCGCATGGCCTTTCGCACGCTCGAACAGGAAGGCCTGCTGGTCCGCTTCGGCGGCCGGGGCTTTCAAGTGCGTTCGGTGAGCGCCGATGACATTGCCGGTGCAGTCGAGGTGCGCGGTGTGCTCGAAGGCCTGGCCGCCCGCCAGGCTGCCGAGCGCGGCTTGGCCGCGCCGGCCCGTGCGGCACTGCAGCAGTGCCTGATAGAGGGCGACCAGCTGTTCGACAAGGGCTTCGTGACCGAAGAAGACCTGCAGGCCTACCACGATCTGAACATGCGCTTTCACCAGGTGATCATCGAAGCCAGCCACAACCCGGCCATTACCGTGGCGCTGGCGCGCAACGACCACCTGCCATTCGCCTCGGTCACGGCGCTGGCGGTAGACCGCCACGACCTGGCCCGTGAATACCGGCGCTTCAACTTCGCCCACATGCAGCACCATGCCGTGTTCGATGCCCTGGTCAACCGCCAGGGTGCCCGCGCCGAAGCGATCATGCGCGAGCATGCCAATGCAACCTTGCGCTATGCCGAAACCTTCGGCGCAAACGCCTCGGGCACCGGCATGCAGGTGATCCTTCCCAGTGCGCTGGCCGCTTCAGATATCCAGCACCAGTAACGGTGTTTTCGCGCGCGAGCAGCAAGGCGTGAACTGATCGTTGAGGGCTTGTTCCTCTTCGGTCAGGAACAGGTCGCGGTGGTCTGGCGTGCCCTGCAGTACGCGGGTCAGGCACGTGCCGCAAATACCTTGCTCGCACGACATGGCGATCTCGATGCCGTTTTGCTCCAGTACCTGTACCACGGTCTGGTCGGCTGGCACCTCGAACACTTGGCCGGTGCTGTTGACCTGTACCGAGAAGCTGCCGTCGTTGCTGGCGTCCACGGGTGCGGCTGCGAAATACTCGCGGTGCAGGTTGGCCTCCTGCCAGCCCAGCTCCCTGGCGCTGCCCAGCACATGCTGCATGAACCCGCCCGGCCCGCACACATACAGGTGCACGTCAGCTTGCGGGTTGCCCAGCACCTGGCGAGCGTCCAGCGCCGTTTCCGGCTGCTCGTCAAAATGCACGAACAAGCGGTCGGCAAAGGGCGCGTTGCGGATACGCCCGACGAATGCGGCACGCTCACTGGAGCGGGCGCAGTAGTGCAGCTCGAAATCGTGGCCACTGTGGGCCAACTGCTCGGCCATGCACAGGATCGGGGTAATGCCGATGCCGCCGGCAAACAGCAGGCTGCGCCGCGCCCCATCGGCCAGCGGGAACAGGTTGCGCGGCGCACTGATCTGCAGCCGCGCGCCGACCTGCACCTGCTCGTGCAGGCTGCGTGAGCCGCCCCGCGAAGCCGGGTCATGGAGTACGCCGATCAGGTAGCGGTGGCGCTCTTGCGGGTGGTTGCACAGCGAATACTGGCGCACCAGGCCATCGGGCAGGTGCACGTCAATGTGGGCCCCGGCGCTGAATGCCGGCAGCAGGCTGCCATCTGCCGAGGCCAGCTCGAAACTGCAGATACCCTGCGCTTCATCGTTACGGGATACCACGATGGCATCGATCATGTCGGTGGCTCCTCAGGCAGGGGTGGCGCTGGTGGCGATCAGTTGCGGCTGTGCTGCACGCTCTTTGGCGATGATCCGCTCCAGCACCTTGCGCGATTGCACGCCACCGGCATCGATGTTCAGCTTCAGCAGGTTGCGCCCAGGGTTGGCCAGCAGGTTCTGTTGCTGGCGCTCGAGCATTTCCAGGTCTTCGCTGAAAATCTTGCCCTGGCCCTCGCGGATGTCGGCGGTCAGGTTCTGGTCGTGCGCGGCAAAATTGCGCGCCATGCCCCAGAAGTACCAGATCGAGGTGTCGCTTTCCGGGGTGATGAAGTCGACCACGATGCTCGCGGCCTTGTGCTGCGCTGCAGCGTGGTAGCCACCCTTGCCGGCATGTGCCACACCCACTTCGATCAGGACGTGGCTGGGTGGGGTGAAGCGGCAGATCTGCCAGCGGTCCACCGGCACATCGTCGGCCAGGCCGTTGCCGCGCAGGGCCATGCGCCAGAAGGGCGGGGCCATGATGTTTTCCATGTGCCGGGCGGTGACCACTTCGTCGCCGGTGACGGTGGTGACGGGCGGGGCTTCGTCGATTTCCTTCTGGCCGATGCTGGAGGCATGCACGTAGGTTTCGTGGGTCAGGTCCATGAGGTTGTCAATCATCAGGCGATAGTCGCAGCCAATGTGGAACAGCCCTCCGCCGTACGCCCACTCTTCATTGTCTGCCCATTCCAAATGCGGGATAAGCGCTGGGTCGGCCTGCGCCTGGTCGCCAGGCCAGACCCAGATGAAGCCATGGCGCTCCACGACGGCAAACGCCTTGTTGCACGGAAAGCCGCGAACCCGCTGGCCAGGCATCGACACCGTCTTGCCGTCGCAGCCCATGACCAGGCCGTGATAGCCGCAGACCAGGTTGCCGTCTTCCACGTAGCCCAGGGATAACGGCGCGCCTCGGTGCGGGCAGAAGTCCTCGACAGCGGCTACACGGTTCTGCTGGCCACGGTAAAAGACGATTTTTTCGCCGCAGATCTGTCGGCCCAAGGGCTTGTCGGCAATTTCGTCAGGGGTGCAGGCAACGTACCAGGTGTTTTTCGGGTACATGAAGGCTCTCCAAGTTTTGTTTTTGTTTAATGGATCCATTAGAGCCATATGCGCGTGCGTGGTCAATCTGCATTTACGCAATGAATAGCGCTATTTGTGCGATTATCGAATCGTCTGTGGATCCATTGATGGGCGCGTCTCTCCTATGTGTCCGTGACCTGCTATTACTGGATAGTCACCCGAGACCCCAAGGCCCCCCCGATGCTGGCCATCGAAAACCTGCACAAATCATTTGCCACCCCCCAAGGGCCGTTGCCGGTGTTGCAGGGCGTCGACCTGTGCCTGGCGCGCGGCAGCAGCCTGGCCTTGATGGGCGAGTCTGGCAGTGGCAAGAGCACCTTGCTGCACCTGGTGGCCGGCCTGGACCGTGCCGACAGCGGGCGCATCCTGATTGACGGCAGTGCCCTGGACAGCCGCTCGGAGGCGTCCCTGGCACTGTGGCGGCGACAGGGGATTGGCCTGGTGTTCCAGCAGTACAACCTGATCAGCAGCCTGGACGTGGGCAGCAACCTGGCATTCCAGGCCCGGCTGGCCAACCGGCACGACCCCGAATGGGGCGCCCACCTGGCTCAACGCCTGGGCCTGGCTGACCTGCTCGGGCGTTACCCTGAACAACTGTCGGGCGGCCAGCAGCAACGCGTGGCCATCGGCCGCGCATTGGCTGGGCGCCCGGCCTGGTTATTGGCTGACGAACCCACCGGCAGCCTTGACGAAGCCACCAGCGACGAAGTGCTGAGCCTGTTGCTGCAACTGGTCAGCGAGGCTGGCAGCGGCCTGCTGATGGTCACCCACAGCCCCCGGCTGGCGGCGCGGCTGCAGCAACGTTGCTACCTGCAGGGTGGCCGTGTGCGCAGCGGGCAGGGCGCATGAGGCTGCTGTCGCTGGCCCTGTTGGCTTTGCTCAGCCACTGGCGGCGCCACCGCGTGCAGTTTTTCAGCATCTTCACCGGGCTGTGGCTGGCCACGGCGCTATGGACCGGGGTGCAGGCCTTGAACAGCCAGGCACGCAGCGACTACGCCAGGGCCAGTGCGGTACTGGCCGGGCCGCTGCAGACGCAACTGCTGCCACGCCACGGCGAACGCTTTGACCAGGCGCTGTACGTGCAACTGCGCAGGCTGGGTTGGGCGGTGTCGCCGGTGCTGGAGGGGCGCCTGCGCCTGCCAGGCGAGCCCGGGCGCAGTGTGCGCCTGATCGGCATCGAGCCATTGAGCCTGCCGGCGGCCAGCAGTATCGCCGGGGTGCAGCCCCAGGCGTTCGACCTGCAGGCGTTCATCGGCGTGCCCGGGCAGGCCTGGGTCGGGCCAGACACCTTGCGCCTGTTGAACATGACCGCAGGGCAGGTGGCCCACGACCGCGATGGGCAACCGCTGCCGCCGTTGCTGGTGCAAGCCGAGCTGGCCCCCGGGGTGATCGTGGTCGATATCGGCCATGCGCAGGCCTTGCTGCAGGCACCGCGGCAGTTGTCACGCCTGCTGGTAGCGGCAAGCCCGGGGCCTTTGCCTGCCGACATTGCGGCTGACCTTGTCGTGCAACCCCGGCAGGATGATGGCGGTTTGCAGCGCCTGACCGACAGCTTCCACCTCAACCTCACTGCGCTAGGCCTGTTGGCCTTCGTCGTCGGCCTGTTCATCGCCCATGCCGCGATTGGCCTGGCATTGGAACAGCGGCGCGGGCTGATTCGCAACCTGCGCGCCTGTGGTGTCAGCCTGGCTACCCTGCTGTGTGCCCTGGGTCTGGAGCTGGGGCTGTTCGCAGTGCTTGGCGGGCTGGCCGGGGTAGCCAGTGGCTACGCGGTGGCGGCCTGGTTGCTGCCCGATGTCGCCGCCAGTCTGCGCGGGCTGTATGGCGCGCAGGTCGCAGGCACGCTGAACCTGCCTGCGCAGTGGTGGTTGTGGGGCGTGATGGTGAGCGTACTCGGTGCACTGCTGGCCGGGCTGGGCAGCATCCTGCGCGCCGCACGCTTGCCCTTGCTGGCGTTGGCGCAGCCGCAAGCATGGCGCTTGGCACAGGGGCCGTGGCTGAGCCGTCAGGCTTGGGTAGCGGGCCTGTTGCTGGTGCTGGCGTCAGCTTGCGGGGTGTTCGGTGACAGCCTGCCCGGCGCCTTCGGTATGCTGGCGGCGCTGTTGCTGGGGGCGGCATTGGCGTTGCCAGCCTGGCTCGACAGGGTGCTGGCCTGGTTGGCGCGCCGTTGTCAGCGGCCGTTGGCCCAGTGGTTCGTTGCCGACAGCCGCCAGCAGTTGTCTGCCTTGAGCCTGGCGCTGATGGCCTTGCTGCTGGCGCTGGCTGCCAGCGTAGGTGTGGGCAGCATGACCGAGGGTTTTCGCAAGACCTTTGTCGGCTGGCTGGACCAGCGCTTGTCCGCCGACCTGTACGTGAGCCCAAGCGATACCGCGCAAGGCCTGCAGATAGCCCAGTGGCTGGGGCAGCAACCTGCCGTGCGGGTGGTTCTGCCTGGCTGGCGCGTCGAAACGCAGGTGCAAGGCTGGCCGGTCCAGGTGCAGGGCATTGTCGACCATCCCGTTTATCACAGCCGGTGGCCGTTGCTGGAACAGCAGCCGCAGGCCTGGCAGCTATTGGCCGAGGGGCAGGCCGTGATGCTCAGTGAGCAGCTGGCGCGGCGGTTGCGTTTGCACTTGGGGGACCACCTGAAGCTGCCCACGGACCCGTCTCGCGGCTTGCTCGTCGTTGGCCTGTACGCCGACTATGGCAACCCCAAGGGCCAAATGCTGGTGAATGCCCAATCGCTGCGCGCGCATTGGCCGGATGCTGCGTTGACAGGCTTGAGCGTCGACCTGCTCGACCCCCAGGGGGCCGCCTTGAAAGCCGCGTTGCAACAGCGCTTTCACCTCGACGACAGCCGGGTCGTGCAGCAGGCGCAGTTGAAGCGGTGGTCGACCGAGGTATTCAACCGCACCTTCGCCGCCACCGCCGCGCTCAACAGCCTGACCCTGGGCGTGGCCGGCGTGGCGCTGTTCATCAACCTGCTGACCTTGGGCCAGTCCCGTCTGCGCCAGCTGGCGCCGCTATGGGCCCTGGGGGTACGGCGTACCCAGCTGGTGTGGCTGAGCCTTGGCCAGGCACTGCTGCTCAGCAGCCTGACCGTGCTGTTGGCGCTGCCGTTGGGCCTGTTGCTGGCCTGGTGCCTGGTCGCGGTGGTGAATGTTCAGGCATTCGGTTGGCGTTTGCCGCTGCATGTGTTTCCCGCCCAGTTGCTGCAACTGGCCCTGCTGGGCCTGCTCACCAGCCTGTTGGCCAGCGCCTGGCCACTCTGGCAACTGGCCCGGCGTCAGCCGCGCGAACTGTTGAGGCCGTTTGCCGATGAAACGTAAAGCCTGGCTGTTGCTCTGCAGCCTGTTGTGCGGTTGTGATCAGCCGGCACCGCAAAGCTATGCCGGCCTCGGCCAGCCGGCAGGCGGGTTCAGCCAGGTCACCCGCGGCCATCGCCTGGAATTCCCACGGGACCATGCGGCCCACGATGGTTTCCGCATCGAGTGGTGGTACGTCACCGCCAACCTCAAAGACACCCAAGGGCGTGACTGGGGCGCGCAGTGGACGCTGTTCCGCTCAGCCCTGCGCCCCGGCCCGGAGACCGGCGATTGGCAGAGCCCGAACCTGTGGATGGGCCACGCCGCGTTGACCGGCCCCGGCGGCCATCGGTCAGCTGAAACCCTGGCCCGTGGCGGGATTGGCCAGGCGGGTGTGCAGGCCCAGCCGTTTCGGGCGTGGATCGACGATTGGTCGCTGCAGGGGCCGGGCGGTATCGACAACCTGCGCATGACGGCCGCTGGCAAAGGTTTTCGCTACGACCTGCAGTTGCGCAGCGAGCGGCCTCTGGTGCTGCACGGCCAGCAGGGCTACAGCGAAAAGTCGGGCAAGGGCCAGGCTTCTTACTACTACAGCCAGCCGTTCTACCGGGTGCGCGGCGAGGTCGAGCGCGACGGCCTGTGCATCGCGGTGGCTGGCCAGGCCTGGCTGGACCGGGAATGGAGCAGCCAGCCGCTGGATGCCGGGCAAACGGGCTGGGACTGGTTCTCGCTGCACCTGGACAGCGGCGCCAAGCTGATGCTGTTTCAGGTGCGCGAAGCGCACGGGGAGGCGTATCGCGCCGGCACCTGGATCGACCCGCAGGGCCAGGGGGTAGCGCTGTTGCCGGCACAGATCCGCTTGCAGCCGCTGGCCTGGGCCCGACAGGGCAATGGCAAGCAGCTGCCGACCCGCTGGCGGGTGCAGGTGCCTGAGCACGGGGTGGATGTGCAGGTCGATGCTGTTCAGCCGCAGGCGTGGATGCAGACGCGCTTCCCGTATTGGGAAGGGCCGGTGCGTTTGAGCGGCAGTGCCGGTGGCCGTGGGTACCTGGAAATGACCGGGTATTAAGCATTTCGAACCGGGCACGGCACTCTCTTTTGCAGGGGCATATACCTCCCGGTATATGGACAGCCCACCCCCCGCCGCTTAGCTTGAATGCTCAACGGGGCACGCCTTGCTCAGCATAAAAACAACGATGCCCCTGTGACCTTTCAGACCTGCCAACCCCACAACTCTAAAAATGAGGCGGCAAATGGAAAGCATCGGTACCTATGTCATCTACGTGATCATGGTGTGTGCGGTACTGGGTGCATTGGCATCCATCTATAACCCCGAAGGCGAGCTGGGCCAGGAGTTCATCGCCGGGCTTGCACAGCATCGGCCCGATCTTCATCCCGGTCGCTGGCATCATGGCCGCGATCCCGTACATTTCAGCCGGCATCAGCCAGGTGATCGCGCCGCTGTTCCAGTTGATGGGCGCCGACCCTGGCACCGCGGGGCCTATCTTCATCGCCTCGGACATGGGCGGCTACCAGTTGGCCAAGGCTTTGGCGCAAAGCCCGGAAGGCTGGATCCTCGGCCTGATCACCGGGTTCCAGAGTGGTTCGACGATCATTTTCGTCATCCCGGTCGGGTTGGCCATGCTGCGCAAGGTCGATCACAAGTACATGGCACTGGGCATCATGGCTGGGCTGCTGGCCATTCCCTTGAGCATCATGATCATCGCCATGGCCATGCAGGGACTGGACCTGGGGGTGCGCCCGGATATCGCAACCACCGGTGCCGCCACCCAGGCCTTGCATTTTTCCTGGGCGATGCTGCTGCGCAACCTGATGCCCTTGATCCTGTTCTGCATTGCCCTGGCGGCGGCGCTGCGTTACTGCCCGGCACTGATGGTGTACCTGTTCCTCAAGCTCGGGCAGTTCATGTACATCGCCGTGGTGCTGGTACTGGTGGCGTCGATCGTGCAGTACTTCACCGGGCTGTTCAGCCATGTATTCGGCAGTTGGGGCTTCGCGCCGATCATCGCCGATGCCGATGACCAGTTCCGCGCCCTGGAGATTGCCGGCTACGTCGGCCTGATGCTGTGCGGGGCATTCCCCATGGTGCATTTGCTCAAGCGCTTTCTGGCGCGGCCGATCGAGCGCGTGGCATCGCGCTTCGGCATGTCTGGGGTCGGGGCTGCGGGTGTGCTGGCGGCTTCGGCCAATATCCTCGCCATGTTCCGCCTGGTCAGCGAGATGCCGCCCAAGGACAAGGTGTTGGTGATAGCCTTTTCGGTGTGCGCGGCCTTCACCTTCGGCGACCACATGGCCTTCTCGGCAAACTTCCAGCCCTCGCTGATCCTGCCGCTGATGATTGGCAAGCTCAGTGGCGGCCTGATTGCCATGCTGCTGGCCAGTTGGCTGGCCGTGCCCAAGGCGCAGGAAATGGGGCGCCAGGACGACGCCGCAGGCGCCTTCGCGGTGGCGCCCGAGCCGTCCTGAGCGCAAAGCGTCGTGCATTTGATCCGGAGCGCCCAGGGCGCCCCGGATTTTGTGCTTTTGGCTGGCCAAGACGGTAAGGTCATGAGGCTTTGGTGCATGAGAGCGTGGTGAACAATGACAAAAGACGAAGCGAACGGGCTGGCGGCGCTGATCGAAGCGATCGGCAGCGAACACTTCGGGCCGGCGCTGGACAAGGTGATAGGCGACAAGCTGGCGTTCGACATGAGCTGTGCGTACCTGTTCCAGTTCAACCAGCCGGCCGTGCTGGTGCATAACGGCTACAACCACAGCGTCAGCGAGCGCACCCTGAACGCCTATGTGCGCGGCGGTTACTTGCTGGACCCGTTTTATGTGGCCTGCGTCAACGAGCACCCAGCCGGGCTGTGGCGCATGAGTGAACTGGCGCCCGACTGCTTCTTCTCTTCAGGTTTCGCCATCTCCCGTGATATCCACCCTTGCGTGGCCTCCGGCTACGGCACGGCAGTGGAAGAGGTGGGGTTCATCATGCCGCTGCAGCCCCAGGTGGCCATGGTCTATTCGCTGATGCGCCATCAGCGCAGTGGGGACTTCAGCGCGGCGGAAATGGCGCTGCTGGCGGACCTGGCGCCATTGCTGGCCGCGCTGTTCGGCCAGCACTGTCGGCTGCGTTTTGCCGAGTGCCTGCGGGCTTCGCCGGAAGGCGCCGTGCTGGAGGATGCCTTCGTGGAAATCCTGCAGGGGCAGTTGACCGAGACCCAGCGTTTGATCGCCAAGCTGTTGCTGCAAGGGCACAGCAACGCCTCGATTGCCCGGCAGTTGAATATCTCGGAGGGGACGGTGAAGGTGCACAAGCACAACATCTACCAGCGGCTGGACATTTCCACCAACGCCGAACTGTTTCGCCTGTTCATCGATTATCTGGCCAAGGCATAGCACCGCGCGTTGCCGGCAGTGGGCCGCTGCGCGGCCCGTACGCGGTGCAAGCCCGCCCCGGCACGTTGCCAGGTGCGCCAGGAGCGGGGTGCTTATTTGAACAGCGGGCTGAGATGTTCGCTCAGGTAGGTGCCCTGCGGGTCCAGCTGCCGGCGCAGCTTGCGGAAGTCCTCGGCACGCGGGTAGATGGCGCTTACATCCTCGCCCGTCAGGAAGTGCAACTTGCCCCAATGCGGCCGGGCGCCATACGACCGCAGGATCTGGTCCACCGCGCGCAAGTAGTCCCAGTAATCGGTGCCCGGCTCGCCGGATACCGAAATGGTCACGCTGTCCTGTTCGAAGAACGGGCTCATCCAGGCGCCGTCACCTGCCGTGAACCGGTACTCGATGGGGTAGATGGCTTGCGGGAAGTCTTCCAGCATCAGCTTGCGCACTGCCCGCAGGGCTTCCTTGCTGTGGCGCAGCGGCACGGCGTACTCCAGTTCATGGAAATTGGGCAGGTACTCGATCGGGTACACATCCGAGCTGTACGCGACCTTCTCGAATGCGCTTTCCCAGGCGGGGCGATCCGTAATGTCCATGACCTTGACTTCGCACACGTCGGTGGTGCGCCCGCTGCTACTGGTGGCCGCGGTGTCGGGCAGGCAATAGCAGTGCCGGCTCTGCTCGGTGGGGCACCAGAAGAAACTGAAATGGCGATGCTTGCGCGCCAGTTCGTCGTGCCTGTCCATCACGCTCTCGAAGTCTTCGCGCCAAATGCGCTCGTGCAGGTTGAAGCTGTCGGTCACCTGCAAGGTCAGTTCGCTGACGATGCCCAGCACACCCAGGGAAACGCGGCCCGCCTGCAGCAGGTCAGGGGTGCTTTCATCGACGACGAGAATGTCGCCGTTGGGTTGCACCAGCTTCATGCCCACTATCGACGAGGCCAGGTTGCCCAGGGTAAGGCCTGTGCCGTGAGTACCGGTGGTGAGTGCCCCGGCAATCGACTGGCTGTCGATGTCGCCCTGGTTGACCATCGACAGGCCGGCCGCCCGCAGGGCCTTGCCGAAGGCATTGATGGTGGTGCCGGCTGCGGCGGTGACGCGCTTTCTGGCGTGGTCGACATGGCGTATGCCGCTCATGTTGGCCAGCGTCAGGTGCAGGCCATTGGTCAGCGCTACCGGGGTGAACGAATGCCCGGACCCGGCCACCCGAACGTTCATGCCGTTGCGGCTGGCCTGGTTGACCAGCGTGCACAGTTCGTCTTCGCTGGCCGGCGCCCCGCGTGCCGCGCGAATGCAGGACTGGTTACCGGCCCAGTTGCGCCAGTGCGCGTGGTCCAGGCCGAATTCGTTGATGTGCATGTTGTTGGAGGAAGTGCTCACGTCATTCTCCTGCTTGGCGTGCTTGAGGTCAGACCGCGGTGTAGCCGTTATCCGCGAACAGGTGCGCGCCGTTGACGAAACTGGCGTCGTCACTGGCCAGGAACAAGGCGGCGCTGGCTACCTCGGCGGGTTGGCACAGGCGCCCCTGGGCGGTCGCGATGGCCTGTTCGCTGACGTCCACACCGTGCTTGCGCAGCATGTCGATTTCCCGCAGGCCGTGGGCTGTGGCAATGAAACCCGGGCAAATGGCATTGGCGCGGATACCGCGGTCACGGAACTCCACGGCAATGGCCCGGGCGAACATATGGGTGGCGCCCTTGCTGGTGCAATACAGGACTTCCATTGGCGTGCCCACCACGGCCGATATGGAGGAGGTACACACGATGCTGCCGCCGCCGGCTGCGAGCATGCCCGGCAGCACCGCACGGGTGACCAGGAACATGCTTTTCACGTTCACGGCCATGATCCGGTCCCATTCTTCTTCGCTGGTGTCGAGGAAGGGGACAGCCGAAAGGATGCCGGCGTGGTTCATCAATACGGTGATGTGGCCGAAGGCTGCCTCCACGGTGGCGACAGCGGCCTTGACTTGCTGCGCGTCCGACACATCGGCTGCGGCGAAAACCGCTTGGTGGCCGGCTTCGCGCAGTTGTCGCGCAACCGCTGCGCCGTCGCTGCCGGGCAGGTCGACAATGCCGACCTGCGCCCCCTCTGCCGCGAACAGTTGCGAGGCGGCCAGCCCGCAGCCACCCGCGCCACCCGTGATCAGCGCTACCTTGCCGTTTAGACGTCCCGCCATGTTCGACTCCCGAAGATCTTTGTTGAAGTGTTTGTTGCCCGGGCGTTTCGCGATTCGCGTGGCCGAGCATGAAACAGATCAACGGGAACATCCATATACCGATGGGTATACGGGGGCGGGCTGCACGCAGTGGGCTCAGCCAGCCTGCCGTGCCAGCAAGGCCAGGCAACGCTGCACCATCGGGCTGATATCCCCCTGGCGGCGGCTGAGAATGATCGGGCTGACCGCGCTGCTGTCCAGCAGGCCCACGTATTCAATGTCGGTGCGGTGCTGCTGCTGCACCGATGCCGGCACCAGGGTGATACCGACACCTACTGCCACCAGGCCGATCGCTGTCTGCAACTCATTGGCCCACTGGCTGACCCGGATGCTCATACCGTGCTGGGCAAACAGCGCCAGCACATGGTCGGCATAACTGGGCCGGGGGTTGGCCGGGTAAAGGATGAACGCCTCCGCCGCCAGTTGCGCCAGGCTCAATGGGCTGGCAGACAGCGGGTGGCCCTTGGGTAGCACCGCTACCAGTGGGTCCTCGCACAATACCTGCTGCTCAATGGCCGGGTCGTCGATGCGGATGCGGCCAAAGGCAATGTCGATACGCCCGCTTTTCAGGGCTTGCACCTGCTGCAGCGTGGTCATTTCGCTCAGGCCCAGCTCCAGGTCGCTGTCCTGGCGCAGCTCGCGGATCAAGTCGGGCAGCACGGTGTACAGGGTGGAGGGGGCAAAACCGATGCCCAGCCACTGGCGCTGGCCCTGGCCGATACGCCGGGTGTTGTCGTTGATGCTCTGCAACTGCTGCAGCACGGTGCAGGTTTGCTCATAGAAAAAACGGCCTGCATCGGTCAGCCGCAGCGGGCGTTCGCGCGCGACCAACAGGGTGCCGAGCTCGTCTTCGAGCTGGCTGATCTGCCGGCTCAGCGGTGGCTGGGCAATGTGCAGCAGCTCAGCGGCGCGGGTGAAGTTCAAGGTTTCTGCCAGGACCTTGAAGTAGCGCAGGTGGCGTAGCTCCATCAGACCTCCAGGGTATGGTGAGAGATTCATATGATATTGGACGCTGCGCAGGGTCTCGCGCAATCTTCGCACAAGCAAGCACATGCACCATTCGGGCTGGCCTTCGCCCGCCCGACCTGACGAGACCTGGCAACAATGACAAGCGCGCTGATTGAACGTATCGAGGCAGTCATCGTCGACCTGCCCACCATTCGCCCGCACAAGCTGGCAATGCACACCCTGCAGCAGCAGACCCTGGTGGTATTGCGCGTGCGCTGCAGCGATGGCGTGGAAGGCCTGGGCGAGGCCACCACCATTGGCGGCCTGGCCTATGGCTACGAAAGCCCCGAGGGTATCAAGGCCAACATCGACGCGTACCTGGCCCCGGCGCTGCTCGGCCTGCCGGCAGACAACATCAACGCGGCCATGCTCAAGCTGGACAAATTGGCCAAAGGCAACACCTTTGCCAAGTCCGGGCTCGAAAGCGCGTTGCTCGACGCCCAGGGCAAGCGCCTGGGCCTGCCGGTCAGCGAACTGCTGGGTGGCCGTGTACGCGACAGCCTGGAGGTGGCCTGGACCCTGGCCAGCGGCGACACCGCGCGTGACATCGCCGAAGCCCAGCACATGCTGGAAATACGCCGCCACCGGGTGTTCAAGCTGAAGATCGGTGCCAACCCGGTGGACCAGGACCTCAGGCATGTGGTGGCGATCAAGCGCGAACTGGGCGACAGCGCCAGCGTGCGGGTCGACGTCAACCAGTACTGGGACGAGTCCCAGGCGCTGCGGGCATGCCAGGTGCTGGGCGACAACGGCATCGACCTGATCGAGCAGCCGATTTCGCGCATCAACCGCGCTGGCCAGGTGCGCCTGAACCAGCGCAGCCCGGCCCCGATCATGGCCGATGAGTCGATCGAAAGCGTCGAAGACGCCTTCAGCCTGGCTGCCGACGGCGCCGCCAGCATCTTCGCCTTGAAAATCGCCAAGAACGGTGGCCCCCGCGCTGTGCTGCGCACCGCGCAGATCGCCGAGGCTGCCGGTATCGCCCTGTACGGCGGCACCATGCTGGAAGGCTCGATAGGCACGCTGGCCTCGGCCCATGCCTTCCTCACCCTGCGCCAGCTGACCTGGGGTACGGAATTGTTCGGGCCATTGCTGCTGACCGAGGAAATCGTCAACGAGCCGCCGCAGTATCGCGATTTCCACTTGCACATTGCGCGCACCCCCGGGCTGGGGCTGACCCTGGACGAAACGCGCCTGGCGCGCTTCGCCAGGCGCTGAACTGCAGGCTGCAGGCGCACGCGCACACCACGGCGGGGAGCCCACTTGGGCAAAGCCCTGCCAGCTTTTGAAGCTGACGCAAGAAAGGAGAAACCTGCATGCTGTTCCACGTGAAGATGACGGTGAAACTGCCGGTCGACATGAACCCGGCCACCGCTGCCCAGCTCAAGGCCGATGAAAAGGCGTTGGCCCAGCGGCTGCAGCGCGAAGGCACCTGGCGCCACTTGTGGCGCATTGCCGGGCACTACGCCAACTACAGCGTGTTCGATGTGCCTAGCGTCGAGACCCTGCACGACACCCTGATGCAGTTGCCGCTGTTCCCGTACATGGACATCGAGATTGACGGCTTGTGCCGGCACCCCTCGTCGGTCCACAGCGACGACCGCTGATTGCTGCTGAACAAGAACAATACGAGGTGAGTACGATGACCGTGAACATTTCCCACACTGCTGACATCCAGGCGTTCTTCGACAAGTCGCCGGGCTGGACCATGCCGAAGGCAACCCGCGTTTCAAGAAGATCATCCGCCGCGTGCTGCAGGACACTGCACGCCTGATCGAAGACCTGGAGGTCAGCGAGGATGAGTTCTGGCACGCCATCGACTACCTCAACCGCCTGGGCGGCCGTAACGAGGCAGGGCTGTTGGCCGCCGGCCTGGGCATCGAGCACTTCCTCGACTTGCTGCAGGATGCCAAGGATGCCGAGGCCGGCCTGGGCGGGGGCACCCCGCGCACCATCGAAGGGCCGCTGTACGTTGCCGGTGCCCCGCTGGCAGAAGGGGAGGCGCGCATGGATGACGGCACCGACCCCGGGGTGGTGATGTTCCTGCACGGCCAGGTCTTTGCTGCCGACGGCCGGCCGTTGGCGGGCGCGACCGTCGACCTGTGGCACGCCAACACCCAAGGCACGTACTCGTACTTCGATTCGAGCCAGTCCGCGTACAACCTGCGCCGCCGCATCGTCACCGATGCCGAGGGCCGCTACCGGGCGCGCTCGATCGTGCCGTCGGGCTACGGCTGCGACCCACAGGGGCCTACCCAGGAGTGCCTGGACCAGCTCGGTCGTCACGGCCAGCGCCCGGCGCACGTGCACTTCTTCATTTCGGCACCTGGGCACCGGCACCTGACCACCCAGATCAATTTTGCCGGCGACCGGTATCTGTGGGATGACTTCGCCTATGCCACCCGCGACGGGTTGATCGGCGAGCTGCACTTTGTCGAGGACGCCGCGGCAGCGCATGACCGTGGCGTGCAGGGTGGGCGCTTTGCCGAGCTGGCCTTCGACTTCCATCTGCAGGCGGCCACGGCGCCGCAAGCCGAGGAACGCAGCCACCGCCCGCGGGCCTTGCAAGGTTAGCCGCACACACCCGCAAAGCCGGTGCGATCCGCCGCGGCACCGGCTCCGTTGGCAAACCCGCCACAGGCTTTTTTGGATCCATTCCCATTCGCAAAAACCCCGTGCGTTTCGCCTAAGCTTGAGTACAATCGTCAGCTTTTTCCGGGACTCCCGTCCCAGTGCTGGAAACCCCCATGCTGACCGGTAGCTACTCCTCTTCGCTGGTGTTGATTTCGCTGTGCGTGGCGATCCTGGCGTCCTATACCGCCCTTGACCTGGCCGGCCGCATCGCCACGGCCAAAGGCCGGGCTGCCCACTTGTGGATGTTCGGTGGCGCACTGGCCATGGGGATGGGCGTCTGGTCCATGCACTTTGTGGGCATGCTCGCCTTCAGCCTGCCCATCGACCTGGGGTATGACCTGGGCCTGACCGCGTTCTCGCTGTTGATCGCCGTGCTTTCATCGGGCTTTGCCTTGTGGCTGGTCAGCCAGCCAAGCCTGCCAAGTCTGCAATTGGCGTTTGGCGCGCTGATCATGGGTGCAGGCATTGCCTGCATGCACTACACCGGCATGGCGGCGATGCGCATGCTGCCAGGCATCGATTATGACCCGACACTGTTCGGCGCCTCGCTGCTGATCGCTGTCGGTGCCTCGGCGGCGGCATTGTGGATCGCCTTCCGCCTGCGTGCGCACACACCCTATGTGCGGCAGATTCGCGGCCTGGCAGCAGTGGTAATGGGCTTGGCCATCGTGGGCATGCACTACACCGGCATGGCAGCGGCGAACTTCCCGGATGGCAGCTTCTGCGGGGCGCTGGCGGGCGGTGGCCTGCAAGGCGATGGCCTGGTCTACCTGGTGCTCATCACCACCTTGTCAGTGTTGGCGGTAGCCTTGTTGACCTCGGTGCTGGACGCGCGCCTGGAGGTGCGCACCGCAGAGCTGGCCCGTTCGCTGACCTTGGCCAACCAGGAACTGACCCAGCTGGCCCTGCACGACACCCTGACAGGCCTGCCCAACCGCACCTTGCTGGCTGACCGCATCGAGCAGGCGATTGCCAGGGTGGCGGAGCAGGGCGGCTGTTTTGCCCTGATGTTCATCGACCTGGACGGTTTCAAACCGGTCAACGATGCGTTTGGCCACCACATTGGCGACCTGCTGCTCAAGGCCGTGGCCGCCCGCCTGCGCGGCCACCTGCACAGCCAGGACACCCTGGCACGGATCGGTGGCGATGAGTTCGTGCTGCTGGTGCAGTTGCAGGAACCCGACGATGCCATGGACGTGGCGGTCAAGCAGGTCAACCTGGTGTCACGGCCATTCCGGGTGGCCGAGCACGACCTGCAGTTGTCGGCCAGCCTGGGTATCGTCCTTTACCCGGGCAATGGCCAGGACCAGCACGAGCTGCTGCGCAATGCCGACGCGGCCATGTACCACGCCAAGAGCGCCGGCAAGAATGGCTACAGGTTCTTCGACGTGTCGATGAACAGCAACGCCCGCCAGCAGTTGCAGCTGCTGCAGGACTTGCGCCAGGCCGTGGCGCAGCGCCAGTTCCGCTTGCACTACCAGCCCAAGTTCGACGCCCAGGCTTGCCAGCCCATCGGTGCCGAAGCCTTGTTGCGCTGGGAGCACCCGCAGCAGGGGTTGCTGATGCCTGACCGCTTCATCGCGCTGGCAGAAAAAACCGGCCTGATCATCCCGATTGGCGAATGGGTGCTCAACGAAGCCTGCCGGCAGATGCGTCTCTGGCTGGACCAAGGCCATCATCAGTGGCGCATGGCGGTCAACCTGTCGGCTATCCAGTTCAGCCATTGCGGGCTGGTCGACAGCGTGGCCCAGGCCTTGCAGCACAATGGCCTGCCAGCCAACTGCCTGACCCTGGAAATTACCGAAACCACCGCCATGCATGACGCCGATGCCAGCCTCACAGTGCTGCAGCGCTTGTCCGATATGGGCGTGGACCTGTCCATTGATGATTTCGGTACCGGTTATTCCAGCCTGATGTACCTCAAGCGCCTGCCCGCCAACGAACTGAAGATCGACCGCGGCTTCGTGCGCGAACTGGAACAGGACAGCGATGACGCCGCGATCGTGTCGGCGATTGTCGCGCTAGGCCAGGCACTGGGGCTGCGAATCGTCGCCGAAGGGGTAGAAACTGACCGGCAGCAGGCGTTTCTGACCCGCCTGGGCTGTGACTCGCTGCAGGGCTACCTGTTGGGGCAACCCGTACCGGCCGAGCAATTTCTGAGCAAGCTGCAAGCGATGGGCCCGGGGGCCAAGTCTGCCGGTTAACCGGCGTCGCGCAAGGTAAAGGCGGGGGCGAAGGCATCCATCTCGGCCTCGACGGCCTCGATGATGCGTTCGACATCGGCGGCGGCCATGATTGCCGCACACGGGATGCCGGCAATCGCCAGCACGGTTTCTCCGGTGGCCCGGTCGAACAACCGCGCGACCATGCTGCGTGGCGCATCCATGCTGGCCTCGAAGCCCAGCGGGTGGAAATGCCAGCGCATCACCTGGCAGGCGTTGGGGAACGTCATCTTGTTCATGCCAGCCTCCTGGTCCGTGCCTGGACGTAGTGGGCGGGTGGCCACATCGATGCGGCCGCCGGGTAAGTAAACATAGCACCTGCAATGCGCGATTCTCAGCGGCGAACATGACAAATGTATTGATGCATGACAACGGTCACATCTGCGGCCCCGCCGGCGCAGTGCCAAAGCCCTCGGGGCAAACGTTTTCGCCTGTTGGATGTGCGCCCCGGCGCAGGTTTTCTGCGGGTTGCACTGTCGGCCCTGGCCCCTCGCTTTCAGACGAACGGCGTGCTCAACCCAGCAAACCGGCCGCGATGTTGATGGTGAACCCCAGGATTGCCGTGTTGAACACGAACCCCACCAGGGAATGCGCCAGCACTACCCGGCGCAAGCCACGCCCGGCCACCCCCACGTCGGAGGTCTGCACGGCCACGCTGATGGTGAACGAGAAGTAGTGGAAGTCCCAGTAGTCGGGGTTGCGTTCACCATCGGCAAATCGCAGGGGGGGTTCATGCTGCCGCCCGGTGTAGAACAACCGCGCATAGTGCAGGCTGAAGATGCAACCGATCATCAACCAGGACCCCGCCACCGTCAGGCCGGTGTACAGGTAGTGCAGGGCCTGGGCGCTGCCCTGCAGGCCGCGGCTGGACACCAGTTGCAGCGTCACTGCGGCCAGGCTGGCGATGGCGGCAATGCACACCGTCAGCAGCACCAGGCCGGCATTTTCATCTTCGATGCGGGCCACCTGGCGGACTTTCTCCGGGTTGGCGCTGCAGCTCAGGTACAGCACGAGCAGCAGATACAGCCAGACCCCCAGGTTCCAGCCAGCGAGGATATGCTGCACGCTGTCGCCAGCGGGTATCAGCCAGCCGCCGAGCAGGCCGACCACGGCGGCGATGCTCAGGCGGGGATGTGTACGGGTCAGGCGGTGGAAAGCCATGGGGCCTATTTCTCGGTCGATATGGCTATCACTCTAGCCTGTCGTGGCCAACCCGGTGGCAGGTCACCTGGCGCTTCAGGCCGGCAGCGGCAGGGTGGCCGGCGGCAACGCCGGTGTTGTTTGCTGGCGCCCATCGCACACCCTTGCAACTCTCAGTACACTGCACGTTCCAACACCAACATCTGTTGAACTCGAGGTTTTTGCATGAAGCTCAGTCCTTTGGCAGGCAAGCCGGCACCAGCCAGCGTGCTGGTCGATATTCCCCGGCTGCTCACCGCCTACTACACCGGCCGCCCAGACGCCGCCGTGGCGGCCCAGCGGGTGGCCTTCGGCACCTCGGGGCACCGCGGCACTTCGCTTGAATTGAGTTTCAACGAGTACCACGTCCTGGCCATCACCCAGGCGATCTGCCTGTACCGCAAGGAAAAGGGCATCGATGGCCCGCTGTTCATCGGCGCCGACACTCACGCCCTGTCGGCCCCTGCCGCCGCCAGCGCCCTGGAAGTGCTGGCCGCCAACGGCGTGCAGGTCATGCTGTCCAAGGATGACGAATACACGCCAACCCCGGCCGTATCGCACGCCATCCTCTGCCATAACCGTGGCCGTACCCAGGGCCTGGCCGACGGCATCGTCATCACCCCGTCGCACAACCCGCCGCAAAGCGGTGGCTTCAAGTACAACCCGCCCAATGGCGGCCCGGCCGACAGCGACGTGACCAAGTGGATCGAAGCCAAGGCCAACGACCTACTGGCGGCCAACCTGGCCGGCGTCAAGCGCATGGACCATGCCCAGGCCCTGCAGGCGGCCACCACCCAGCGCCATGACTACGTCAGCCACTATGTGGCCGACCTGGAAAACGTCATCGACTTCGACGTCATCCGTGCTGCCAAGCTGCGCCTGGGCGTAGACCCCCTGGGTGGGGCAGGGGTGCGTTACTGGTCGGCGATCGCCAAGCATTACCAACTCGACCTGGAAGTGGTGAATACCGAGGTCGACCCGACCTTCCGCTTCATGACCGTCGACTGGGATGGCCAGATCCGCATGGACCCATCCTCGCCGTATGCGATGCAGGGCCTGATCGGCCTGCGCGACCGCTTCGACGTGGCGTTCGCCTGCGACCCGGACCACGATCGCCATGGCATCGTCACGGCCGATGGCCTGCTGCAGCCGAACAACTACCTGGCCGTGGCCATCGATTACCTGTACCGCCATCGCCCGCAATGGCGCAGCGATGCCGCGGTTGGCAAGACCGTGGTGTCCAGCGGCCTGATCGATCGGGTTACCCAGCGCCTGGGCCGCGAGCTGTATGAAGTGCCGGTGGGCTTCAAGTTCTTTGCCCAAGGCCTGTTCGACGGCACACTCGGTTTTGGTGGCGAAGAAAGTGCAGGGGCATCGTTCCTGCGCCGCGATGGCTCGGTGTGGGCCACCGACAAGGACGGCCTGATCCCCGCGCTGCTGGCTGCCGAGATGACCGCCCGCACCGGGCGCAACCCTAGCCAGGCCTATGCCGACCTGACCGAGGCACTGGGCAAACCCTATGCCACCCGCGTCGAGGCCAAGGCCGATGCGCGGCAGAAGGCGCTGCTGAGCAAGCTGGCACCGGAGCAGGTGAAATCCACCGAGCTGGCCGGTGAGCCGATCGTGCAGATCCTCAGCCACGCCCCGGGTAATGGCCAGGCGATTGGCGGGCTGAAGGTGATGACTGCCAACGGTTGGTTCGCCGCACGCCCGTCAGGCACCGAAGACATCTACAAGATCTACGCCGAAAGCTTCATCGACGAAGCCCACCTGCAGCGCCTGGTGCAGGAAGCGCAGGTGCTGGTGGACGCTGCCATCGCCTGACCGGCAACAAAGCACTTGGAACTGCGGCGCGATGTAAATTAGAATTAATCCTATTTACGCCGCCGCAGGGCCTTCCCATGATCGACGCCGCGCCGCCACAAGAGCCTAGCCTGCCTGCCCTGTATCGGGAGCATCGCAGCTGGCTGGAAAGCTGGCTGCGCCGGCGCATGGGCAATGCCTGGGATGCCGCCGACCTCAGCCAGGATACGTTCCTGCGGGTACTGGCCAGTGCTCAGCCGCTGGCAGACATCCGCGAGCCACGCGCCTACCTGCTTACCGTGGGCAAGCGCCTGCTCAGCAACTTCCACCAGCGCCGCAGCCTGGAGCAGGCCTACATGGATGCCTTGGCGCAGTTGCCTGAGCAGCATGTACCGTCGCCCGAGCAGCGCTGGATCGTGCTGGAAACCCTGCAAGCACTGGATGAACTGCTCGACGGCCTGAAGCCGCCGGTGCGCAGGGCGTTTCTCTGGAGCCAGCTGGAAGGCCTGGGCTATGCCGAAATCGGCAAGCGGCTGGGTGTGTGCGAGCGCTCGGTCAAACGTTACATGGCGCAGGCTTACGAGCATTGCCTGTTGGCCGATCTGCAATGACCCAACCTAGCGCCGAAACCCGCAAGGCCGTGCGTGCCGCTGCCCGTTGGCTGGCACTGCTGGATTCCGGCGCCGCCAGCGACAAGGACCTGCGGCGGCTCGCGCAATGGCGCGCCAGCAGCAGCCTGCATGAGCAGGCGTGGCACAAGGCAGCCTTGTTGCGCGCGCGCTTCTCCGGGCTGCCAGGGGCGTTGGCAATGGCCACGCTGGACCGCCCGGATGCCGGCCGACGGGCGCTGCTCAAGCGCGCCCTGGGCGTGGCGGCGGTGCTGCCGGCGGCGTGGCTGGCAAGCCGTGAGCTGCCCCTGGAAACCTGGGCTGCCGACCTGCGTACCGCGGTGGGAGAGCAGCGCCAGGTGCTGTTGAGCGACGGGACGTTCCTGCAGTTGAATACCGACAGCGCGGTCGATCTCGACCTGGGTGCACGGCGCCTGACCTTGCTGCGCGGGGAGGTTGCGGTAAAGGTGCCCGCGCATCTGCAACTGACCTTGCACGTGCCCGAGGGCCAGGTGCTGCTGGGCGATGCAGAGGTGTGCTTGCGCCTGTTGGGCGACGCCTGCCGGGTGTCGGTGCTCAACGGCAGGGCCCAGCTTCAGCCGGCCCGCGGCCCGGCACGCACGCTGCTGGCAGGGCAGCAGGCCAGCTTGCAGGCAACTGGCGTCGGCGCGGTCAGCGGGCTGGACCCTTGGCGGCTGGGCTGGCGCGAAGGGGTGCTGCGGCTGGACGACCGGCCGCTGGGCGAACTGTTGCACGAGCTGCGTCGCTACCGCCCCGGGGTGCTGCGCTGGGCGCCCGCGCTGGAGCGGCTGCGCGTCACCGGCACGTTCCGCCTTGACGACACCGACCGGGTGCTGGCCTTGCTGGCTGCAAGCCTGCCGTTGCAGGTGCAGTCACGCACCCGTTACTGGGTCAGTTTGTCTGCGCGAGAAAATCGTGCATGAGGCTGTCCCCTTTTTTTCACTCGCCGGTCATTACCGGTAGGAGAAAATAAAGGGGAGCCTTGTTCAATGCCTGCAGTAAAGTCTTGCCGCCTGCGCCCACTGGCGCGCGCCGCGCATCCGTTGTTCGCCATGAGCCTGTTGCTGTGTTCACCGGCCTGGGCCGATGAGCCCGTGCGCCGCACTTACCAGGTAGCGCCCGCCAGCCTGGGGGCCGCGTTGACCCGCTTCGCCGACCAGGCGGGCGTCAGCCTTTCGCTGGACCCGGCACTGGTGCAAGGCCGGCAGAGCGCTGGCCTGTCTGGCGCCTACAGTGTTGACGAAGGGTTTGCCCAATTGCTGCGTGGCAGCGGCCTGCAATGGCTCCCGGTGGGTGAAGGGGCCTTCACCCTGGTGCCGGCCCCCCAGGCCGGTAGCGCCCTGGAAATCGCCCCTACCAGTATCGTCGGCGGGCTGGTCGCCCCTGGCCAATCGCAGCCCTACGCTGGCGGCCAGGTGGCACGCCAGGGCGCACAAGGCCTGCTCGGCTCGCGGGACTTCATGGAAACCCCCTTCAGCATCACCAGTTACACCAGCGAGGTGGTCAAGAACCAGCAGGCCCGCACCCTGGGCGAGCTGATTGCCAGCGACCCCTCGGTACGCGCCACCAACCCCGCCGGCGGGCGCTTCGAACAATTCACCATTCGCGGCTTCAGCCTGTTCAACAGTGATGTCGCCTACAATGGCTTGTACGGGATCTTGCCGACCTATTCGATCGACATGGAAATGGCCGAGCGGGTCGATATCATCAAAGGCCCCAACCAGTTGCTCAACGGCATATCGCCCCGGGGCAGCGTAGGCGGTGGCATCAACGTGCAACCCAAGCGCGCTGGCGACAAGCCGATTACCACGTTCACCGGCAGCTATGCCTCCGACAGCCAGGTGGGGGGTGCCGTGGATATCGGCCGGCGCTTCGGCGAAGGTGACCAGTTCGGTGTGCGCTTCAACGGCGTCAAGCAAGCCGGCGATACTGCCTGGGACCACCAGTCTGTCGATCGCCAGATGGCGGTGCTGGGCCTGGATTTCCGCGGCGAGCGCCTGCGCCTCTCGGCCGACCTGGGCCACACCGAGCGCGATACCGATGCGCCGCAGGAGCGTGTGCTGATCGGCGCCAACGCCAAGGTGCCGGATGCCGATGACGTGCGCCACAACTATGCCCAGGCCTGGAGCAAGGCGCGCACCAATGACACCTTTGGCGCACTGAATGCCGAATACGATATCAGTGATTCGCTGCTGGCCTATGGTGCGGTCGGCGCGCGCAAGAGCAACCATGACTTCCTGCGCCACAACGTGTCGGTCATCAATGACGCCGGCAATTTCAGTGTGCAGCCCCGCGACTTTACCCGCGATGAATCTGTGCGTACTGCCATGGCTGGCCTGCGCAAGTGGCTGCAGACCGGGCCGGTCAGCCACGAACTGAACCTGGCCGCCAGCTATTACTACATGGACTTCACCAACGGCGGCGCCCGTTATGCCGCCGCACCCAGCAACCTCTACCACCCGGTGGCCACACCCACGCCGGGCACACCCACCCGCTTCGATTCGAAGGTCTACACGGAAAACCGCTTCTCCGGCGTGGCCCTGGCCGACACCCTGGGCTTTTTCGACGACCGCCTTCTGCTGACCCTGGGCGCGCGCTGGCAGCGGGTGCAAGTGGATGACTGGAGTGATGGCGTCAAAGGCGACACCGCCTATGACGAAGAAAAGGTCTCGCCCTCTGGCGGGGTGCTGCTCAAGGTCACCGAGCAGTTGTCGCTGTACGCCAATTACATGGAAGGCCTGAGCCAAGGCAAGATCGCCCCGTCGACCTCGGTCAACGAAGACCAGATATTTCCGCCATTCACCAGCCGCCAGGTCGAGGTCGGGGCCAAGTATGACTTTGGCCAGGTGGCCTTCACCGCCAGCGCGTTCCGCATTCGCCAGCCGGCCTACGAAACCAACCCGGCTTCGCGGGTGTTCGGCCCCAATGGCAAGCGTGATAACCGCGGCATCGAGCTGAGTGTGTTCGGTGAGCCTGTGCAGGGTGTGCGGGTACTGGGTGGGGTGATGTACATCGACAGCGAGCTGACCGACACGGTCGATGGCGCCTACGACGGCAACCGCGCCCCGGCCACGCCGAAGTACAACGTGAACCTGGGGGGCGAGTGGGACGTGCCGGGGGTCAAAGGCTTGACCCTGACAGCACGCGGTATCCACTCCAGCTCGCAGTACCTGGACCAGAACAACAGCAAGAAGATCGATGGCTGGGAGCGCTATGACCTGGGGGCGCGCTACGCGTTCAAGGTGGATGAGACCGAGGTCACATTGCGTGCCAGCGTCGAGAACGTGCTGGATGACCGCTACTGGAGCTCGACAGGGGCCCCGGATGACAGCGAGCCGGGCCTGACCCTGTCGACCCCACGCACCTATCTGCTGTCTGCCACGGTCGGCTTCTAAGCCTTGCACCGTCCCCTGTAGGAGCGGCCTTGTGTCGCGATGGGGCGCGAAGCGGCCCTAAATTTTCAGCTTCGCCGCAACTTCAGCTTCGTCGCAAAAAAACGGGGCCGCTTCGCGCCCCATCGCGACACAAGGCCGCTCCTACAGGGCAAGCGCCTGGCAATTGCCGGTCACGCCTGGTCCGGCACCACGGCGATCACGTCGATCTCCATCAGCCATTCGGCCTGGGCCAGGCCGGCCACTACCAGGCCGGTGGAAATCGGGAACACGCCCTTGAGCCATTTGCCCACTTCCTTGTACACCGGCTCCCCGCAACCNNAAACGTGGGTCGGTGATGTAGGTGGTGGTCTTGACGATATGCGACAGGTCCGAGCCGGCTTCTTCGAGCAGTTGCTTGACGTTCTTCATCGCCTGTTCGGCCTGCGCCCGCGGGTCACCCAGGCCCACTAGCCTGCCTTCGAAGTCGGTGCCGACCTGGCCACGCACATAAATGGTGTTACCGGCCCGCACCGCCTGGCACAGGTCGTTGTCCAGGGTCTGGTTGGGGTAGGTGGCCTTGGTGTTGAACATGCGGATGCGGGTATGGGTAGGCATCAGTGGGCTCCGAGGGTGCTGACGTTGCTGAATGCGGCAGGTTGCTGCCGGTCGGCCGCGCGCTGGTCGCGGTCGCGGTAGGCGCTGTAGGTGCGTTGCGTGGCAATGTGGCCGGCGACGTGTTTGGCGTCGTGCCATACGCCCCAGATGAACGACGAGCCACGGCGCGACAGCCACGGCAGGCCAAGGAAATACACACCTGGTTCGCGAGCGACACCGCGCTGATGCTGGGGCTTGCCGTTGGCGTCGAAGGTGTCCACCTGCAGCCAGCTGAAGTCCACGCCGTAGCCGGTGGCCCAGATGATGCTGCGGACACCGGCCTTGGCCAGGTCCAGCTGCTGCAGTGGGTCGAGCATGCAGGCCGGGTCGGCCAGGCGCCGGCGCGCTTCAGGCTCTTGCGGCAGGTCGAGGCCGTTGCGCTCCACATAGGCATCGGCGGCGTCCAGCAAGGCCAGGTAGTTCTCATCGCCCCGCGTGATGTTCTCGACCAGGTTGTCCTGGAAGTGCGCCACGCCGTTTTCGAACGACCGGGTCAGGCCAACCAGGGTCATGCCCTGGTGGGCGAGGGCACGGAAGTCGACCGTATGGCCCCCACGGGCGCCGCTCACGGCAATGGTCACGTGCTCGCGGCCAGGCTTGGCAATCTCTGCGTCCCATTCACCCAATACGCCAAGCCACCAGCAGAAGTCGCGGTTGCGGTAAGCCCGTGGCGGGCGATCATGAGCGCCGACCGACAGGTACACCTGGCGGCCGGCACGCATCAGCTCTTCGGCGATCTGCACGCCGGACGAGCCTGCACCCACCACCAGCACTGCACCTTCGGGCAGTTGTTCGGGGTTGAAGTAGGCGGCCGAGTGGATCTGGTGCAGGTTGGCGTCTTTTGGCGCGATCGCCGGTATCACCGGCTTCTGGAACGGGCCGGTCGCCGCCACCACGCGGTTGGCGCGGATCACGCCTTCATTGGTTTCGATGGTGAAGCCAGGGCGGTCGCTGTTGCGCTGTACTTTCTTCACTTCGATGCCGGTGCGCACCGGCAGGTTGAACTTACGTACGTACTGCTCGAAGTAGTCGGCCACCTGGTCCTTGCCGGCGAAGGCGTCGGCATCGAGGTTGAATTCCAGCCCTGGGAAGCGGTCGTGCCAGGCCGGCCCATTGGCCACCAGCGAATCCCAGCGGCCGCTGCGCCAGGCCTCGGCAATGCGGTTGCGCTCCAGCACCAGGTGCGGCACGCCCAGCTTGCTCAGGTGTTCGCTCATGGCCACGCCAGCCTGGCCGGCGCCGACCACGAGGGTGTCGATTTCGAAGTTGTTCAGTGTCATGTCCGAGCCCTTGTTCAGGCGGTTTTTGTCAGGTCGGTTCGGGGACCGCCGTTGCCTGGGGCCAGACTAGGGATGCTGCGCAAATGGCGAAAATAGTATTTAGCTGGGGCTTGCCGATAAAACGGCGAAGGCCCGGATCTTGTGAACGCAACTGTGGTGTTGGAACGTTGAAAGCTCGCGCACTCGCTGTGGGAGCGGGCCTCAGACCCTAGTTTTTTCCTGCCTAGCCCCTCGGAAAAAGGTGGTTTCGCCTGCCCGAAGGTTCCACCCAGAATGGCCTGCATTGCACAGCACAACAGGAACCATGCCATGACCTTCTCCATCATTGGTCGCTGCCAGGAAACCGGCCAGGTCGGTATCGCCATCAGTTCATCGAGCATCGCCGTAGGGGCCCGTTGCCCGTGGGTGCGTGCCGGCGTGGGCGCGGTCGCTACCCAGAACATCACCCTGCCGGCGCTGGGCCCGCAGATTCTCGACGCCATGGAGCAGGGCCAGTTGCCACCCGCCGCAGCGCTGGACCGGGTGTTGAGCGCCAATGGCTGGAGCGAGTACCGCCAGGTGACGGTCATCGACAGCACCGGCCAGGTGGCTTTGTTCACGGGGCGCGAGGCGCTTGGCACACACCATGCCGTGGCCGGCGAGCAATGCGCGGCGGCGGGCAACCTGCTGTCCTCCACCCAGGTGATCGAAGCGATGGTGCTGGCCTTCGAACAGGCCGGTGGGCACCTGGCCGACCGCCTGCTGGCGGCCATGCACGCGGCGATGGCTGCGGGCGGTGAGGCAGGGCCGGTACACTCGGCGGCGCTGAAAATTGCGGGTGAGCTGACCTGGCCACTGGTGGACCTGCGCGTCGACTGGGCCGACAACGACCCGATCGGAGCGCTCGATGGCCTGTGGCAAGCCTACCGCCCACAAATGCAGGACTACGTTACCCGCGCCCTCAACCCGACCTCTGCGCCAAGCTACGGGGTGCCGGGCGATGAGTGAGTTTGCCAGCCGCACGCTGCTGGCCAGGCTGGTCGGCTTTGCCACGGTCAGCCGTGATTCCAACCTGGCGCTGATCGGCTTCATTCGCGATTACCTGGCCGGGTTGGGCGTGGAATGCGAGCTGTTCCACAACCCGGAGAGAACCAAGGCTAACCTGTTTGCCACCATCGGCCCCAAGGATGTTGGCGGCGTGGTGCTGTCCGGGCACACCGACGTGGTGCCGGTAGACGGCCAGGCCTGGTCGGTCGAACCGTTCGCCCTCAGCGAACACGATGGCCGCTTGTATGGCCGTGGCACAGCCGACATGAAAGGCTTCATCGCGTCAGTGCTGGCAGCGGTACCCGCATTTCTCGCCCAACCGCTGCGCATGCCGGTGCACCTGGCATTTTCATATGACGAAGAGGTCGGCTGCCTGGGTGTACGCTCGATGCTCGCAGCGCTCGAACAACGCCGGCACAAACCGCGGCTGTGCCTGATCGGTGAGCCCACTGAACTCAAACCCGTGTTGGGGCACAAGGGCAAACTGGCGATGCGCTGCCAGGTGCATGGCGCTGCTTGCCATTCAGCGTATGCACCGTATGGCGTGAATGCCATCGAGTATGCCGCCAGGCTTATCGGCAAGCTGGGTGATATCGGCGACGCGCTGGCCTTGCCGCAGCATCACGACGAGCGTTTTGACCCACCGTTCTCCACGGTGCAGACCGGGGTGATCAAAGGGGGCAGGGCGCTGAACATCGTGCCGGCCGAGTGCGAATTCGATTTCGAGGTGCGTGCCTTGCCGGGGTTCGAGGCACAGGCGGTGGCGGACCAACTACAGGCCTATGCCGAGACCGAGTTGCTGCCGCGCATGCGCAAGGTCCACGCCGACAGCGCCATTCGCCTGCAGCCGCTGAGTGCCTATCCGGGGTTGGCTACACCGCAGAACAGCGAAGCTGCGCAGCTGGTGGCGCTGCTCAGTGGTTCGGATAAGTTCGGCACCGTGGCGTTTGGTACTGAAGGCGGGCTGTTCGACCAGGCGGGCATCCCCACCGTGGTGTGCGGGCCCGGGAGCATGGAGCAGGGGCACAAGCCGGATGAATTCGTCAGTGTCGAACAGTTGCAGGGCTGTGATGCCATGCTGCTCAGGCTGGTGGATCACCTCAGGCAGGCTTGACGGTTGAGCTGCCGGGGCTCTGTGGGCGCGGGTGCACCCGCGAATGGGCCGCAGTGCGGCCCCCGGCGACTCAGAAGGTTGCTTTTACCTGCAGGCCCACCACCAGCGCGTTGTCGATGTCTTTGCCAGTGAACGCCCCTGGCTCGATGATGTACTGCACATCCGGGCGCAGGTTCAGCCATGGCGTTGCCTGGTAGCCGTAGCTCAGCTCGATCAACTGCTCGGCGCTGTCGATATCGGGGAACGGCTGGCCGGCGTTGAATGCAGCATCTTCCAGCACATCGCGGCTCCGCGGGTTGGGTACGGCGCGGCCGTAACCCAGTGCCACGGTATCTCTCGGGCGGCCTTCGAACGGCTTGTACAGCACCACCCCGGCGCCATACCACTTGGTAAACGGCGAAGCGGCCTTGCTCGACGCCGAATACTGGCCGAAGGCGTGCAGGCTGCGGCCTGGCGAGGCCTGATCGTTCCACAGCGCCTGGTCGACCAGCAGGTAGTGCCCGCCGCGCCCCGACACTTCGTCGTCGCTGCCGATGCGCTTCACGTCGGAGCTGTCGTAGTAGTACCCCAGCTTGTACTCGCCCGGCAGCTCGCCCTGCAGCTTGTACACCAGCTCCACCGGGACCACGGTGCCAGTGGTGTGCTTGGGCCCCAGGTGCCAGGCACGGCTGGAATTGCCGTTGCTCTCGGGGTCCACATTGAACGCTGCCACACGCAGTTGCCAGGCGGGCGACAGGTCGTACTTCACGCGCACGCCGAGGTGGGCGTTGGGGTAGTTGGTCCAGCCGCTGCCCCCCGACATGTTCAGCGGGTGGCCACAGAAGCCGGCGTTCATGAAATTGCACAGGATGCCGCTGTCCAGGCCGCCGACGTCGTTGCCCATGGCCATGTAGCCCAGCTTGACGTTGAGCGCAGGGGTGAACAGGGTGCGTTCGTAGCTCAGCTCGGTCAGGCGGGTGTACAGACCGCCGTAGTTTTCCTGGATCGGCAGGCGGTTGCCGACCAGATCGTCCGACGCGCTGTTGCCGCGACGGTCGTTGATGGTCAGCTGGACTTTGCCGCCGTTGTCCAGGCCATACAGCTTCGACAGGTCGAACTGCACGCCCAGCTTGACGTTCTGCGAGTAACGCGCCGAGCGGTGCAGGCCGCCATGCGCGTTGTAGGCGGTTTCACCGCTGTAGTCGCCGGTGATTTTCACCCCGTCCTGTTCCAGCTGGTGGCGCAGGCCGCCCCAGTCACCGGTGAGGGTGCTGCGGGTGAGGAGGTCGTCGTTGGCGAGTGCAGTGCTGCTGGCCAACGCCAGCAGCAGGGTGGGGGTGAAGCGAATTACGGATGGCATTGCTGTGTCTCGGGTTGTCTGTTCGGGCCTCTTCGCGGGCGAACCCGCTGCCACAGGGGCTGCACCATTTGCCGGGGCAGTGATCCTCCTGTGACGGCGGGTTCACCCGCGAACGGGGCGACGCTGTGTTACGGCAAGGCGTAAGCGATCACGTAGTCGCCACGGTCGGTCGACTGGCGCGCACCGCCCGCTGTCACGACCACGTACTGCTTGCCGGTTTTCGGCGAAACGTAGGTCATAGGGCCGCCCTGGCTGCCCACTGGCAGGCGCGCCTTCCAGATTTCGTCACCGTTGCCGCTGTTGTAGGCGCGCAGGTAGAAGTCCTGGGTGCCGGCAATGAACACCAGGCCGCCTTGGGTCGACAGGGTGCCGCCCAGGGTGGGCAGGCCGATCTTGATCGGCAGGTGCATGCGGATACCCAGCGGGCCGGTGTCTTCAACGGTGCCCACCGGTACCTGCCAGGCCACCTGACGGGTCTTCATGTCGATCGCGGTGAGGGTGCCGAACGGCGGCGCCTGGCATGGAATACCGGCTACCGACAGGAAGCGGTTCTTGTTCACCGCATACGGGGTGCCCTTGAGCGGTACTGCACCCATGCCGGTGTTCAGGGCTTCGCCGCCGGACGCTGCATTGCCTTTGTTCTGCGACGGAATCATCTGGATCCACAGGCCCAGGCGCATGTCGTTGACGAAGATGAAACCGTGCACCGGGTCGGTGGAAAGGCTGCCCCAGTTCATGCCGCCCAGCGAACCCGGGAAGCTCAGCGACAGGTCGGTGCCGGGTGCTGTGTACAAGCCGTCATAGCGCATCTTCTTGAAGTCGATGCGGCACAGCAGCTGGTCATACGGGGTAGCACCCCACATGTCCGACTCGGTCAGGGTCTGCGCGCCGATCTGCGGCATGCCCACCGACTTGGGCTGGGTTGGCGAGTACGGCTCGTTTGGAATGTTACTTGGCTTGACCGGAACTTCGTCGACCTGGGTCAGCGGTTTGCCGGTGGCGCGGTCGAGCACATAGATCTGCCCGGCTTTGGTGCCGATCACTACCGCAGGTACGGTCTGGCCGTCGTCCTTGGTGAAGTCGATCAGGCTCGGCTGCATCGGCAGGTCGAAGTCCCAGAGGTCGTTGTGCACGGTCTGGTACACCCACTTCTGGTTGCCGGTGGTGGCGTCCAGGGCCAGCACCGAAGCGCCGTAGGTGTGGTCCAGCTTGCTGCGTTCAACACCGTAGATGTCGGTGGACGACGAGCCCATCGGCAGGAATACGGTGTTCATCGCCGGGTCGTAGGACATCGGTGCCCAGCTGTTCGGGGTGCTGCGCACGTAGGTGTTGTCGCCCTGCGGGGCCTGGCGGTCTTCCGGATTGCCCGGGTCGAAGGCCCAGCGCATTTCCCCGGTGATCACGTCGAAGCCACGGATCACGCCGCCTGGCATGTCGGTCTGGACGTTGTCGGCAACGCGGCCGCCGACCACCACGGTGGTGCCGGCCATCAGCGGTGCCGAGGACAGCTGGTAGTAAGAGTCTGGCACATCGCCCAGGCCGGCCATCAGGTTGACCTGGCCGTTGTTGCCGAAGCCCTGGCAGAACTCGCCGGTGTCGGCATCGACGGCAATCAGGCGGCCATCGATGGTGTTGGTCAGCAGGCGACGCTGGCAGTTGGCGCCGGCCGGCACGCTACCGCCGGTGACCGGCGAGCTGTTGGGCTGGGTCGGCTGGGCGACGGCCGCAGTGGCATCGAAATAGGCCAGGCCACGGCAACGCTGCCAGACCTTGGACTGGGCATTGATGGCGTTCTTCCACAGCTCTTTGCCGGTGTCGGCATCCAGCGCGATCAGGTTGTTGTGCGGGGTGCAGATGAATACCTTGTTGCCGATCTGCAGGGGTGTCAGCTGGTCTTCGGCACCGTTGCCGTCGCTGATGGCGACGTCGCCGGTGTGGTAGGTCCAGGCCACCTTCAGCTTGTTCACGTTGTCACGGTTGATCTGGTCCAGCGCGGCGAAGCGGCTGCCACCTTCGGTATTACCGTAGTGGGCCCAGTCCTTCTGTTCCTTGCCGGCCTCGACCGCGGTCATGCCCGGGCCTTTGCCAGTAGGGGCCACGCTTGGGTGGGCGACGAACATGTTGCCGGCGGCAACCGCCAGCACCACGGCCATCACCGCGGCAACGCCGTAGGCACCGCGCCCGGCGCTGGCGCCATTGGCGCGGGCCAGCAGTGGGTACACCAGCGCTACCACCATGCCGATGACACCGAACATGAACAGGCGCGAGAACAGCGGCCAGAACACCAGGCCGGCGTCGACCAGCGCCCAGAGGGCAGTGCCAACCAAGAACAGCGCGTACAGCCAGGCGCCCGCTTTTTTACGGCGGGCAATGAGCACACCGGCGATGGCCATGGCCAGGCCGCCGATCAGGAAGTACCAGGAACCGCCCAGGCCGGCGAGTTTGACGCCGCCGGCAGCCAGGAGCAGGCCAAGCAGGGCGATGATCACGCCCAGGCCAATCAGGATGATTTTAGAGGCGCCAGAGGCGCGCGGTGTTTCGTTCATGCCAGGGATCTCAGCAGGTGGAATGCGCGCAGTTTAATCTCTTAGCTTGCTAATTAACAAGTTGGTACATAATTCTGTGAGGCTGATTGTCGCAGGGCTGAACTTAACGCGGTGTGTCTAAAATCCTAGATCGTGTCTGGAAAAATGCATGAAAACCCCGGGTATGGCGGGCAAGGTTTTTTATCGCGGCTACGTTCATTTGTAGGCTTAACGCCGGTTGGGCGTGCGCCCGCCATGGCCCTGTTTGCTTGGCGCCATGCTTCTTGACCGGGCTGGCGGTTTATTAGACCTTTGCGATTTTTCGAGGACGGCCTGACATGGACAAACTTTTGGCGATGAAAATGTTCGTGGCCACCGTCGATGCCCAGGGTTTTTCAGCGGCTGCACGCCGGCTGGGGGTGGCGGCCTCATCGGTGACGCGCCTGGTCGATGCCCTTGAGTCGGCGCTGGGCGCCACCTTGCTCAATCGTTCGACGCGCCAGGTCAGTCTGACCGAGGCAGGCGCGCGCTACTACCAGCGCGCCCGAGGCATCTTCGAGGCGCTGGACGAGGCCGATGCCAGCATCTCGGACCGCGGTGAGGAACCGGTCGGTGTGCTGCGCCTGTGCTTGCCGGTGGAGTTCGGCAGGCGGGTCATCGCCCCGCACCTGGGGCCGTTTCTGGCGCGCCACCCGGCGCTGGAGCTGGACATCGACCTTAGCGACCGCATCGACGACCTGCTCGACGGGCGTTATGACCTGTCGATCCGCCTGGGTGACCCAGCGCCCAGCGATGAAATGGTGTGCCGCCCACTGGGCCGCTTCCAACGCTGGCTGGTCGCCAGCCCGGGCTACCTGGCCGAGCGCGGGCCGCTCTTGCATCCCCGGCAGTTGCTTGAACACCCCTGCCTGCGTTTTCGCTACGGGCAAAAAGCACGGCCCTGGCGGCTGACCTGTGGCCAGGAAAGCCTGGAGCTGGACGTAAGCGGGCCGCTGCGCAGTGCCAACGCCGACATGTTGCGCGAAACGGCGCTGGCGGGCAGCGGTATTGCATTGCTGGCCGACTGGCTGGTACGCGAAGACGTTGAAGGCGGTCGGCTGCAGCGCCTCTTCCCTGAATGGCAAGCCAACCCTGGCACCGCCAACGACTGTATCAACGCCCTGTACCTGCCCAACCACCGGGGTTCGCGACGGGTCAGCGCTTTCATCGGTTTTTGCGAAAATGTTCTGAAAACTGGCCGCTAGCGTTGCGCTATACGCAAAGGCGCGTTGCGTAGCTGCCCAATTCTCGGCGCCGCTGCCCGCAGGTAAGGTGGCCGTCATCCCCATACCTTGTCGAGGAACCTCGCATGAACCCTTCCGTCGCTTCAGCGCAACCGGCCACTGCCGGCCTGAGCCGGGCCCTGGTGGTACTCCTGGCGTTCTGCTGCGGCGCTATCGTCGCCAACATCTACTACGCCCAACCCATCGTGGGGCTGATCGCCCCGGACCTGGGGCTGTCTACCGAACATGCCAGCCTGATCGTTTCCCTCACCCAGCTCGGCTATGCCTTGGGCCTGTTGTTGCTGGTACCGTTGGCCGACTTGCTGGAAAACCGTCGTCTGATGGTGGCCACCGCCGTTCTGGCCTGCATCAGCCTGCTGTTGGCAGGTACCAGTGGCAGTGGCCAGGGGCAGTTGTTCCTGGGTTACGCCCTGCTGATCGGCTTCAGTTCAGTGGCAGTGCAGATGCTGATTCCGCTGGCGGCGCACCTGGCGCCCGAGCACCAGCGCGGTCGGGTAGTGGGCAACATCATGGGTGGGTTGCTGCTGGGCATCCTGCTGGCCCGGCCGTTGTCCAGCCTGGTGGCCGACCACTTCGGCTGGCGTGCGGTGTTCATCGGCGCTGCCGGGGTGATGTTGGCGATCATCCTGCTGCTGGCGTCGACCCTGCCGCAGCGTCGGCCCGAGCACAAGGCCAGTTACGCAGGGCTGATGCTGTCGCTGCTCACCTTGCTGCGCCGTTACCCGCTGCTGCGCCAGCGCTCGCTCTACCAGGCCTTGATGTTCGCCGCATTCAGCCTTTACTGGACGGCGGTGCCGCTGGCCCTGGCTGCAGGGCATGGCCTGTCGCAAAGCCAGATTGCCTTGTTCGCGTTGGTCGGCGCAGTGGGTGCGGTTGCGGCACCCATTGCCGGCCGCCTGGCCGATGCCGGGCATGCCCGGGCGGGGTCGTTACTGGCGCTGTTACTGGCGCCGGCCGCCTTGCTGCTGGGTTTGACGGTGCCCGGCTACAGCGTGATCGGCCTGGGCCTGACGGGTGTGCTGCTGGATTTCGCGGTGCAGATGAACATGGTGATCGGCCAGCGTGAAGTGTATGCACTGGACCCGGCCAGCCGTGGGCGTTTGAATGCGGTGTACATGACCAGCATCTTCCTTGGCGGGGCAGTGGGTTCGGCAGTGGCCAGTGCGCTGTTCAGCCAGGTTGGTTGGGCAGGGGTGGCATTGGTGGGCGCCGCCTTGCCGGGGCTGGCGCTGCTGGTCTTCGTTTTCCAGGCACGCCAGGCTCGATAGGCGCTGCAACGCCGGTGGCAGTGGCCTGCCTGTGCCAGGGGCTAGCGGCTCAAGGGCAAGGCCACGCCAATCAGGGCGAACAAGCCCCCGCAGCAGCGATTGAAGCCTTTGCCTGCTTTGCTCAGCCAGGGCCGAACGCGGTACGCCAGCCGCGCCAGCAGGTATTCGACCAGAAACTCGACGCTGGCGAAGGTGGCCGCCATGACCACGAACTGCAACAGCAGCCCGCGCTGTGGGTCGATGAACTGTGGCAGGAACGCGCCGTAGAACAGCAGCACCTTGGGGTTGGCCATGGCCGACAGCAGCCCTTGGCGAAACAACCCTGCGTTGTTCAGCCCAGCGTTGCCCGCATTGAGTTCCAACTGCAGGCCTGGGCTGCGCCACAGCTGCACACCTAGCCAGACCAGATAGGCACCCCCTAGCCATTTCAGTACGCCAAGCACCGACGCAGAGGCCTGCAGCAATGCACCAAGGCCGAACATCGCCAGGGCGATGAGCGCGCTGAAGCCGAATACGCCGCCGACAATGGTGAACAGGGTTCGCCGGGCCCCATACAGGGCGCCGTGGGTCAAGGCCAGCAGGCTGTTAGGGCCTGGGGTGAGCGACAAACCGATGCTCGCCAGCAGGTAGATGAGCCATGTGTCGAGGTTCATGCCGGGTAACGCCATGTGATGAACAGGGCGTCAGTCTAGGGCGCAATGGTGGCGCTGGCAGGGTAATATCCGGACATTCGATGGTACTTTCTGGACGTGAATACTGTGTATCCCGATATTCGCTTGCTGATCTTGCCGCTACCGGATTTTGCCTTGCTGCCGTTTGGCGCGTTCCTCGACAAGTTGCGCTTCAGCGCCGATGACGAGGACTACAGCCAGCAGCGTTATTGCAGCTGGACGGTGGCGGGGCTGGGTGGTGAACCGGTGCCTTCCAGCAGCGGTGCAGTGCTGCAGGTCGAGGCCGTGGCCGGCGACCTCGAGCTGGCCAGTTTCGACTACCTGGTGCTGTTCGGCGGGCGCAATGCCATGGCCACCGCCGCACTTGCACCGCGCTACCAGGCTTTGCTCAAGCGCGCCAGCAAGGCGGGCGTCAAATTGGTCGGGGTCGACAATGGTGTTTTCCTGCTGGCGGCGTGCGGCTTGTTGCGCGGGCATAAGGTGGTGGTGCACTGGCGCCACGAAGCCGAATTCCGGGCGGCGTTCCCGCATGTGCAGCTACTGCCTGAGCAACTGTACTGCATCGATGGCAACCGTATTACCTGCGCCGGTGGCACGGCGGCCATCGACCTGGCTGTCGCGCTGCTGTCACGTGCCTGCGGTCGCACGCGGGCACTCAAGGGCTTGGCCGACATGCTGGTGGATGAAACCCGCGACAGCCGCCATGCCTTGCGCTCCCTGGAGCGGGGCAGCGGGCCGGGGCGCCAGGTGCAGAAGGCGCAGGCACTGATGCGCCATCACCTGGGGGCGCCGCTGGCGGTGGAGCAACTGGCGGCAGCGTTGGGCATCAGCCGGCGCCAGCTGGACCGGCAGTTTCACGCCAGTCATGGCCTGAGTGCCAAGGCCTGGTGGCGCGAAATGCGCCTGCAGCAAGCACGCTGGCGCTTGCTCAACTCCACGCACAGCCTGGCGCAGATTGCCGATGAAGTCGGCCTGGGCGATGCGAGTTACCTGGGCAAATGCCTGCGGGCGCGGTTTGGCTGTACCGCGCTCGAGCTGCGAGCAGCTACACACCAGGGCTGAAGCGCGCCTGACAGGGTTGCAAGGGGGCTCGAATTCACTGTGGTGTGCCGAACAGTGCGGTCCAGTAGATGCCCGCATCGCTCTTTGGGTCCACTGCGTAGGCAGCCCCCAGGTCGCGGAACTCGGGGTTCATCAACGTGGCACAGTGCCCGGGGCTGTCCAGCCAGCCTTCGACCACCTTGTGCGCAGTGTCACGCCCAGCGGCAATGTTCTCGCCGATCTGCTGATACAGGTAGCCGGCCAGCTCCGCCCGGTCGCCGGGGGTGCGGCCATCCTTGTCGATGTGGTCGAAGAAATTCTGGTTGGCCATGGCCCGCGTGTGGTTGGCGGCAGCCCCCGCCAGCACCGTGTTCCAGCTTAACGGCGGGGCGGCAGCGAAGGGTTGCCCGCCACACTGCCGCGCCACCTTGCGGGCCGCGTTGATTTCCTCCACCACTTTCTGCCCTTCGGCTTGCCAGTCACCGAGGCGGCCACTGAGCAGTGGCCGGGCCAGCACGATACGCCAATCGCGGCCTTCCTGGCTGACGCCAATGTCGACGAACTGCGGGTCCAGCACCACCTGGCAGAAACTTTCCTCGATGGCATGCATGGCCGCAGGCGCATCGCGCGGCCCCGACAGGCTGATGGCCTGCACATTGACCATAGGGTAGGCCGCCCGGGTCATGGCCTGCTGCAGATCGCGGGTGCCCTCCGGCGACAGCGCCAGGCGGGTATCGCTGTTCAGCGGCGGCAGTTCCAGCGATGCCTCGCCACCGCAAGGTTGGGCCTGGCTGCGGTAGGCATTGATCGACGCGATCAGTTGCGCTTCTTCGCCGGTAACGGCCAATGCCCCGGTCGAAATCAACAGGCCAAGCGACAAGGCGGCAACGGATGACAGCACGCGCATGTGTATCTCCCTATGACTGGCAGCGGCGTGGTAGGCGCTGCTCATCCTACACAAGCTCGGGGCTTTTGGCCCAGGCGGGTGCAAGGCAAATAAAACGCCGGCAATTAGTGCCGGCGGTACACGAAGGGAGGTAGACCATTGCCCGCCGCAAAAGTGCGAAGCTTGGGCAAACAAACCTAAAAGCCGGCGACAAGTCGGGTGACAGGGCAGTGTGCGCTAACACGTGCCTTGTCAGCGGGCCAACGCCTGGTTGGGTTTGTAGAACAAAAAGTGCGTGGTCTTGGCCGTTCGGCGATAAGTCTTGGCCCAGGCTGGATGCACACTGCGGTCATGGAAGTAGAGCGCGCCGCCAGTGGAATCCTACAACTGCTGGTTGAGGGCTTTGCGCGCAATTTCCTTGGCAACGTCGTAGCGCTGCGGCTCCTCGACCTGGTCGGGGCGCCCGTCGCACCACCAGGAAAACTGGCAGGCTTTGTTTTCAACGCCCTGCTTGACCACACCACAGATGGTATCCGGAAAGCCATCCTGGCCCAGGCGGTTCAGCACCACGCTGGCCACGGCGGCCATGTCTGAGGCATCGGCGCCCTTGGCTTCCCAGTAAAGAGTGCGCGCCAGGCAGGTGAGGCTGTCATCCAGCGGTGCCTTGCCAGCCGGGTCCACGGCCTGCGCTCCGCTCGGGGTCAACTTTTCGGCGGGCTTGGGCGGGGGCGCTGCCTCGACCACTTTTTCTTCAAGGGCCTCGGCCTTGCCCTCGGCCACGGCGGCTTTGGCGGGGTCGGCAGCGTGCAAGGGGGCGGCAAGCAGGGCGGTGGTCAGGCCGATCAGCATCCACGAAAAGCGCATGGTCGAACTCCGAACTGTGGGCTGATGCCAGTCTAGCCAAGCGTAAGCATTAATACCAAAGGCAGGGTGGCGGCGGCGGCCACGGTTTGCAGGGCGATGATGGTGGCCATCAACGGTGCATTGCCGCCCATTTGCCGCGCCATTACGTAGGAGGACGAGGCTGTCGGCAGTGCCTGGAACAGCACCGCCACCACTGCGGCCTGGCCGCCCAGGCCCAGCAGCCGGCACAGGCCCCAGGTGGTCACGGGCATGACCAGGAACTTGAACGCCGAAGCCGCCAGTAATGGCCGCGCCTGCTGGCCGAGGCGGGCGCCGCCCAGCGCTGCCCCCCCGCACAGCAGCCCCAGCGGCAGGGCAGCCTGGCCCAGGGCCTTGACCGTGGGCTCGATACCCGGCGGCAGGCCCAGCCCGGTCACGCGCAGCAGCAGGCCACCCGCGCAGCCGACAATCAGCGGGTTGGCGAAGATTGCCTTCAGCACGGTTGCTGGCGAACTGTGGCGGGCGCTGAAGCGGGCGAACACCAGCACGCAGAGCAGGTTGACCAGGGGCACGATGGCCGCGTTGGCAACCGCGGCCAGGGCTATGCCGGCGCTGCCGTAGAGGCCGGCAGCCAGGGTGGCACCAATGTAGTTGTTGAAGCGGATACCGCCCTGGAACACCGAGGTGAAATCGGCACCCTCGTGGTCTGCCATGCCTTGGTAGAGCACCAGCATCACCGCGCCCGCCAAGGTGGAAAGCATCAGCGCGCCGACCATGCCCAGCACCGGCACACCCTCCAGGTTGGCGGTGGCCAGGCCATGCAGGAACAGCGCTGGCAGCAGTACGTAGTAGCTAAGGCGTTCAGCGCCAGGCCAGAAGGTTTCGGCCAGAAACCCCCGCAGGCGCAGGAAAGTACCCAGGGCAATCAGCAGAATGATCGGGAGCAGGGTGGTCAGCAGCAACTGCAGCATGTCAACGTTCCGTGGTCGGTTACCGGCAAAGACTACGGCTACGCAACGATTTGTGAAACGGTATTGACTGCACTCGCTGCTGAAAACGACAGCCCGGCTGACCACCAAGCCTGCCGTGTGAAGGTCAGGCCACGTCCACCAGCACGATCTCGCTGTCTTCGATGGCGGTCACGCGCAGAAGCTGCTCCTGCTCGATGGCCACACCATCACGCGTCTCGACCCGCAGGCCGTTGACTTGCACCTGGCCCTTGGCGGGTACCAGGTACCCCCGGCGATCGGCATCGAAACGGTATTCGGCGGTCTCACCCGCTTTCAGGGTGGCAGCCACCAGGCGTGCATCGGTGCGGATCTGCAGGCTGTCTTCATCGCCGGCGCGGCCGCTGGCCAGGGTCACGAAGCCTTCGCCACGTTCACCTTTGGGGAACGGTCGGCTACCCCATTGCGGTGCTTCACCGGTGCGTTCCGGCACGATCCAGATCTGGAAGATACGGGTATCGACGTCTTCCAGGTTGTACTCGCTGTGCACGATGCCGGTACCGGCACTCATCACCTGGACATCACCGGCCTCGGTCCGGCCTTTGTTGCCCAGGCTGTCCTGGTGGGTGATCGCGCCTTCGCGCACATAGGTGATGATTTCCATGTCGCGGTGTGGGTGCGGTGGGAAGCCGCTGCCGGCCGCGATCAGGTCATCGTTCCAGACCCGCAGGTTGCCCCAGTGCATGCGCGCTGGGTCGTAGTACTCGGCAAAGGAAAAATGGTGGTGGGCGTCGAGCCAGCCGTGGTTGGCATGGCCGAGGCTATCGAACGAACGAAGTTGCAGCATGGTCGTGCTCCTTGAATCAGTGGATGAGGCAATGATGCGCCAAAGAAACATCGAAAATAAGCGTAAATATCGGCTTAAAACAATCGAATTAGTGGTTCTATAACCTGCAAGCACTTGTCCGCTTCATCGCCTAATCCCCTGATCTGCAAGCATTCGCTGGCCATTTTGGGTCGATGCGGCGAACATGCCCATTGTTTCTGTTCAGCAAGGAGTGACCGTGGCCCAAGAGCTACCCCATGCCCCCGCCGACCTTACCCCGCCCGCCCAGTTGCCCTGGTTTCGCCGTGTGGCGGCGCGCCTGCTGGGGCACTGCCTGACCCGCCTGCAGGCGCAGCACCGGGACTCATGGTTCCAGGGCCATGCCAGCGGGCAACGCAGGGGCCATGCCGAGGGTGTGCGCGATGGTTTCGAGCGTGGCCGGGAAGCCGGCTACGAGGCCGGGCGCCAGGTGCTGGTGATCCGCGACAGCCGCCCCGAGGATGCTGCCGTGCCTGGCTGCGACGACAACCTCTTCGACGACTGGCGCCTGCCGCTGACGGCTGAACTGAAAAAACGCTTCAAGGCCGATGTGGCCCAGCGCCTGCCCGCCGAAGCGCAACCCAGCGCTGCGCAATGGAAGCTGATTTTCAGCGACACGCCGTCTACCTGCGTGGTGGCCGGCGCGGGCGCGGGCAAATCGACGTCGCTGGTACTGCGCATCCTGCTGTTGCGCCATTACCTGGGCTACGAGCTGGACGCGATGACCGTGGTCACCTTTACCCGCGAGTCGCGCAAAGACTTCATCAAGCGCCTGTTGCAGGTGTTCGCCCTATGGCAGATCAACCTGCAACCGGCGCAGGCGCGCGAGCTGGTGCGGACCTTCCATTCACGCATTCTGCCGCTGGTGCGCAGCCTGCCGGGTTTTGACCAGCTGCGTGCTTTCGAAACGCTGGGCAGCGACATGCCAGCCGGGCGCGAAGCCGAGGCCGACAGCAACCCGTTCGACCTGCGCTTGAATGACGCCCAGCGCCAGCAACTGAACCAGTGCTACAGCCGCGTGCTGCATGAAAGCCCACGCTTTGCCGAGCTGGTCGGCTTGCTGCGAAGCGAAGCCTTGCAGCTCAAACCCCTGGACCCGAACAACCCCGAGGTGCAAAAACGCGCCCAGGTTACGCAATTGGCTGCGCAGCGCGACGAAGAGCTGTGTGATGTGATCGAGGACCTCTGGTTCGCTGCCGGCGCCTGGCCGATCACAGGTATCGAACCGTGCCGCGATACCGTCGAGATCCGTGGCAGCCGGTTTCATGTGCATGGGCGCCTGGCGGGGGGTGGGCCGTTGGTGGTGCTCGGCTTCGACCCGACGGAAAGCGCGCAATACCAGCGCCCTGGCGCCAAGCTGGCGGTACGCGGTGAGTGGGCGGTCAAACGCACTTTGTTGCAGGCGTTCTGCGACCGGCCGCTGATCTGGCTCGACAACTACGCCATGGCTCGGCGCCTGGCAGCGTCGCTGGCCGGTGATGCCGTGGCGGGCCCTGGCTTCGAGTACAAGGTCAAGGGCGAGCTGGCGGCGGCGCCACTGCTGGATGCGTTCGTGGGGGCTGCCAATTTCATCGAGAACCTTGGCCTTGAGGTGAACACGGCCGTGGCGTCGATGAGTTTCCCCAGCGGTGACAGCGACGCCCTGTTCTTCGAGGCCCTGGCCTTGTACTGGAAAGCCCTGGAAGCGCACCTGCTGGGCCTGTCGCCACCGGTGATGAGCTACAACCGCATGTTCGCCCTGTTCGGCGAAAACAACCCGGAAAACCTGCGCCTGCTACCCGACCCGCTGTTGCGGCCATTGGCGCACCTGATGATCGACGAGTTCCAGGACGTGTCGCCACAGATCGTCAGCTGGCTGCGTGCGAGTTTGCGCGAAATACGCCGACGCGGCCCGGCCATGCACACCGGGCGGCATGCCCAGCATTCGTCACTGCTGTGCGTGGGCGACGACTGGCAGTCGATCTATGGCTGGCGCGGCAGTTCACCCAAGTACTTCATGGAATTCACCAAGGTCTTTGCTGCACCGGCCAACACCCGCGTGATGCTGGTCGATAACTACCGTTGCCGGCAACAGGTGATCGATGCCGCCGAGCACCTGGTCAAGGGCACCCCGGCAATTGCCGGCAAGAAGGCCCGCGCCAGCGGCCCCGCCGCGCAATTGCCGGGCTCGCCGGTCAAGGTCTTCGACCGGGATGAGGCAGCCTTGGGCCAGACACTGATGGAGCACTACCAGCGCGGCGAGACGGTGATGATGCTGTACCGCAAGGGCAGCGACCGGGTACTGATGAGCGAGCACCTGCAAAGCGTGGTGCAAGCCGAGGCCGCGCTGCCGGCCGAGCAACGCCGGCTGCGCCAGCTGACCTACCACAGTGCCAAGGGGCTGCAGGCCGACGCGGTGTTCATGCTCGGCGACTGCCAGTACCTGACCAGCTCCCCCTACAAGAACCAGGTCTACCGCCAGGCCGGGTTGGGCAAGGCCGCAGACGCCCAGCCGTTCGATACCGCGCAGAAGGAAGAAGTGCAGCGCCTGGCCTACGTGGCAGTGACCCGAGCCGTGCAGCACTGCTATTGGCACGTCGAGGCCGCCAGCGGCGAAGCGGCAGTGGCGCCAAGGGCGTCTGCACGGGTCGATGGCCGGCAGGCATTCTTCGAGGACCTGCGCGGGCAGTGAAGGGCGCTGTGGCCGGCGAGCAAGGGGCGCCGTTCAGCTGAGGGGTGTCGGTCTGGCCTATGCAAGTGTCGGCCCGGCACCAACGCGGCTGCCGGCATCGCGCCAAGGTAGGGGTGTCGCGGCCTTGCCAGGCCTTAGTCAGGAAGCTACCCATGCGTTCATCGTCGACACCCAAGGATTACTTGCTGGACAACAATGGCATCGAAATCGCGGTGCGCTGCTGGGGCCGGGAGGACGGCATGCCGGTCTTGGCCTTGCATGGCTGGCTGGACAATGCAGCCTCGTTCGACCGCTTGGCACCGCTGCTCGAACACTGTTTCGTCGTGGCCCCCGACCTGGTCGGCCATGGGCGTTCCGACCATCGCCGGCACGACAGTGGCTATTACCTGTGGGAGCACGCCGAGGACATGCTGGCGGTTGCCGACAGCCTCGGCCTGAGCCAATTCCATGTACTGGCCCACGGCATGGGCACGGGGGTGGCGTCGCTGCTTGCGGCCATGACCAGCGGCATCGCCAGCATGACGTTCCTCGACGGTATGGGGGCACCGTTCACCGTCGCCGAGGATGACCGCGTGCAGCACCTGGCGCGGGCCTATCGGCTCAAGCGCATGGTGCAGCGCAGCCAGCTAGCGGGCTTCGGCGAGCCGGGCGCCGCCCGCTTCGATGACCTCGACACCGCCTTGGCGCAACGCCGCGAGCGGCTGGACACCGAGCTGTCCGAAGGCGCCGCCCGCTTGTTGGCCATGCGCGACCTGTTGCAACTGGGCGAGGGCTATTGCTGGCGCCACGACCCGCGGCTGGTGCTGCCCGAACCCATGCCGCTGACCGAGCGCGAAGCGTGCGACCTGCTCAGCCAGATCCGCTGCCCGTTGTACCTGATGTTCGGCCGCCAGGGGGCATTTTCCGGCGATGCGTTCAGCCAGCGCCAGGCAGCTTTGCCCGACCATGCGAAGGTGTCCTGGCACCCGGGCGGTCATCATTTCCACCTGGATGCGCCGGACCGGGCGCTGGCCGACCAACTGCTGCGCATCATCGCGCGGCATGAAGGGGGCATGCTGCAACGCCTGGTGAATGAGTAGCGAGTGCTGGTGATGGCCTGGTGTCCTGCGCTATGGTGGTACACCCCCAGGCCAGCAGGAGCCCGCCATGCGACCCTTCGCCATCCAGCACATCGACCACCTGGTACTGCGGGTCAGGGACCTGCCGCGCAGCGTGGCGTTCTATACCGACCTGCTTGGCTGTTCGGTCAGCCGCGTGCGTGAGGACCTGGGCATGGTGCACCTGGCCACGGGCACGGCGATGATCGACCTGGTTACGCTGGACGGGCCGCTGGGGCGAACCGGTGGTGCGGCGCCGGGCGCCGAGGGGCGCAACCTGCATCATTTCTGCCTGCGTATCGAGCCATTCGATGAGCCCGCCTTGCTGGCCTACCTGCAAGCGGCGGGGGTGCAGGTGGAACCTGCCGAGAAACGCTACGGTGCCGAAGGCGAAGGGCCGTCGCTGTACTGCTACGACCCGGATGGCAACCAGGTCGAGCTTAAGGGGCCGATAGCGTCAGTGTCAGCGGTGCACCCCCTCCGGGTTTAACCCTGGCGGCGCCGCACACCGGAGCGGGCAACCATCAGTCGTGATAGCCGCGCAGCCCGAACGCGTAGCCAGTGTCCACGGTGGCCGGCCGGCCCCGGTTCCAGCGCTTTTTCAACACGAACTCGAACGCTGGCTCGTACAAGGCGTCGCGCACCACTGCGCCGGCCAGCACCTCCACGTCATACCAGCCATTGTCCAGCTCGATGATCGGCCGCCCCGGTACCTGGTAGCGCGCCAAGAAGTCACCCAGCGTCTTGGGCGTGAAGTGCTGAAGGATCCGCCAGGTATACAGCATCAGCGCCCCGTGCTCGACGCGCAGCACATAGCCGTTGCGCTGGTGCTTCAGGCGGCTGCCAGCTTCGCGCAGCGCTGGTGTGTGGTTGTCCAGGGTGAACAGAATGCGGTACGGCAGGTTATCGACCCCGGCCAGTGGCAGCACCACACCTTCACGCACGGCTTGGTCGCCGCTGTCGTCATGGGTGAAGGCGTAGGCCAGGTCATCGGGCAGTTGCTGGTCCTGCTTGAACCGTTCGAGCAACTGGATATCGCCAAGCAGAAAGTAGTCGACCCCGTCATTGAGCACTTCGCTGAATTCGTGGCGCATCTGTTTTCCTTATTGTTGCGCAGTGCCATAGCGGCATGGGGTTAGTGCTTCTGTGCAATCTGGATCAGGTTGCCGCAGGTGTCATCGAACACCGCGACGGTTACCGCCCCCTTGTTGGTAGGGTGCTGGGTGAACTGGACGCCGGCGGCGCAGAGCCGGGCATACTCTGCCTGAATGTCACGCACGGCGAAGGAGGTGGCAGGGGTACCGGCTTTCTTGAGTCTCGCATGGTTGGCCTGGGCCTCATCGCTGTCGTACGCCTCCAGCAGCAACTCAACGCCGTTGGGGTCGTTGGGCGAGGTGAGGGTCAGCCAGCGGTGGTCGCCCATGGGGAAGTCCTGCTTGGGCTCGAAACCGAGTACGTAATGGTAGAAAGCAAGGGCTTTGGCTTGATTGTCGACGAGGATGCTGGTGACGACGATCTTCATGAGTGCACACCGTATGCCTAGGGTCGATAAGCATCAGTAAAGACGCTGACGGCCATTTGACCAGTGCGCTTGAGCCTACCCAGGGAAAACCTGCTCAAGCCATAGGCAAATGCTTGATCCGCCAGCCACCGCCCGGGCGCCTGCGGGGGTAAAGTGTCAGCCATGATCCCGATTCCCGTGCGCCCAGGCCGGCGCCAGAGAGGTAAACGTGGCTGCCTATACCCTGCGACAACTCAAGTACTTCGTCACCACGGTAGAAGCCGGTAGCGTGGCGGAGGCTTCGCGCCAGCTTTACATCGCCCAGCCGTCGATTTCCACGGCCATCAAAGGCCTGGAGGAAAGCTTCGGGGTGCAGTTGTTCATCCGCCACCATGCTCAGGGTGTGTCGTTGACGCCCAGCGGCAAGCGCTTTTACGCCAAGGCCAAGTCGCTGCTGCAAATGGCCCATGAGTTCGAACAAAACGCCCTGGCCGACAATGACACCGTTGCCGGGCAAATCGATATCGGTTGCTTCGAAACCGTGGCGCCGTTGTACCTGCCACGGCTGATTGCCGGTTTCCGCCAGCGCTACCCTGGCGTCGATATCCGCCTGCGCGACGGCGAGCAGCAGGACCTGATCCAGGGCCTGACCGCAGGGAGCTTCGACCTGGCGTTTCTCTATGATCACGACCTCGATGGCACCATCGAGGCCGAGCCGCTGATGCCGCCGCAAAAACCGTACGTATTGCTGCCGGAGAACCACCGTTTTGCCAGCCAGGGCCAGGTCTCGCTGCGCGACCTGTGCCCGGAGCCGATGATCTTGCTGGACGTGGCGCCCAGCCGTACTTACTTCGTCAGCCTGTTCAACGAACTGGGCCTCACGCCGAACATCGTCTTCAGTTCGCCCTCGATCGAGATGGTGCGCGGCATGGTCGGGCAGGGGTTCGGGTTTTCGCTGTTGGTCACCCGGCCGCATTCGCCCTACACCTACGACGGCCAGCGCCTGGTCATGCTGGACATCACCGAGCCGGTGGCGCTGTCGGGGCTGGCCGCGGCTTGGTTGAAGCGTGTACAGCTGACCAAGCCGGCGCAGTTGTTCGTGGCGTTCTGCCGCGAAGAGCTGGCGAAGTTCCAAGATCTGCAGTCGCAGCGCGGTGCCTGACGCCGTTCAGAACCAGCGGTCATTCTTCTTGCGCCCGCGGGTCAGCGCCGGCAGGATCAGCCCCGCCAGCAGGCCCGCGCCGGCGATGCTGCCACCGTAGACCATGTAGCGCATCATCACCTGTTTGTTCTCATCGCCCAGGCGCGCCTGGGTGTCGCGCAGCTCCGACTGGCTCTGGTCGTATTGCTCGTTGAGCGCCTTGTTGCGTGCCTCCAGCTCGTCGATCAGCTTCTTGCGGGCGTCCAGGGTTTCCTGCATGCCCTGCACGCGGTTTTTCCAGCTGTCGTCGATGGTCTTCAGTTGGCCGGTGAGCTCTGTCACCTGCGCATCCAGCAGCGGCAGCCGTTCGTTCTGGCCGGGAACCGCCTGCAGGTCATCGCTGAGGATCCACACCACGTCGCCATTCTGGCCGCGCACCTGGCTGTACTTGCCCTGGCTGCCAAGCAGGGTCAGCTTTTGCCCGGACTTGAGGGTGCCGACAATGCGATGGCCGTCGGTCGGCCCGCTACGCACATAGGTGCTCAGGCTGTCGCTGACCCAGCGTGCGTCGCTGGCGGGCTGTTCGGCATGCACGGGTGCGGCAAGCGCCAGCAGGGCGGCGATCAGGCTGCCGCGCAGGGCAGGGAGGGCGGAGGCGGTTGGGCGGGAATCGGGCATGTTGGTCTTCGCTGCAACGGAGAAAAAGTAGGCCGGTGACTGGGCCGATGAACCGGTCGGTGAGTTGACCGTCAGCGAATGACCTTTTTTTTGTCAGCAGGTTCACTGCCTGGCGTCGGAAATGTCTGCAGGATGTTGCAGCGCCCAAGCCGTGCCGGGGCGCCGCCGATGACGCAATTGTAATGCGGGGATCATCCTGGCGTTATCTGCCGAGGGGCAATCTCGCAACGCCGACATAAAAACAAATGCGACGTTCAAGGAGCATCCGATGACTTGCAGATACCCCCTTAAACTGGCTGCATGCCTGGCCTTGGCCAGCGTCGGTGGCCAGGCACTGGCCGCCGAAAAGAACACGGACGGCTTCATCGAAGGTAGCACCCTCGATGTGCTCAACCGCAACTTCTACTTCAACCGTGACAACCGCGACGCTGCAGCGCCCACGCACAACCCGCGCAAAGCGGCTGACAATGGCTACTCCGAGGCCTGGGCTCACGCCGTGATCGCCCGCTTCGAGTCGGGCTTTAGCGAAGGCACGGTCGGTATCGGCGTGGACGCGTTTGCCATGCTCGGCCTCAAGCTCGATACCGGCGGCGGCCGTAACGGCGGGCGCAGTTCGTTCGATGTATTGCCGGTAGACCATGACGGCCAGGCGCGCGATGAATACACCAAGGTTGGCGGCGCGGCCAAGGTGCGCCTCTTCGATACGGTATTGAAGGTGGGCGATGTGTTTCCGGTTAACCCGGTGGTCGCCGCAGGCGACTCACGGCTGTTGCCCGAGAGCTTTCGGGGCGTGACCCTGGAGAACACCAGCATCAAGGACCTGACTTTGCAGGCGGGGCGCCTGCATGCCATGAGCCAGCCCATGTCCAGCGGCATGCGGGAAAACTTCGCCACATTCTACGGCGGCCCGGTGGACTCGCCCTGGATCGCCTACGGCGGCGGCGACTACACCCTCAACGAATATGCCAGTGTCAGCCTGTTCAGCAGCCGGCTCAAGGATGTCTGGAACCAGTACTACGCCGGCACCAGCCTGAGTTGGCCGCTTGGCGAGCAACTGGCGCTGATTGGCGGTTTCAATTACTACAAGGCCGTGGACGAGGGGCGCCAGCGCCTGGGTGCTTTCGACAACGATATCTGGAGTGCCAAGCTGGGCGTGCGTTTCGGTGCCCACACCCTTGCGCTCACCCACCAGCGCAACAATGGCGACGACGACTTCGATTACTTGCGCCAGGCCGACTCGATCTTCCTCGACAACTCCATCCAGTACAGCGACTTCAACTCGCCCAAGGAGCGTTCGTGGATGCTGCGCTATGACCTGAACATGGCGGCCTATGGCGTGCCTGGGTTGTCGTTCATGACCCGCTACGGCAAAGGTAGCGACGCGGACTACAGCAACGCCAACGCCGTATATATGCGCCGGGGTGCCGATGGCAACCCGCTGACCGATCAGAAACGCTGGGAGCGCGATATCGAGGTCAAGTACGTGGTGCAGAGCGGTGCGGCCAAGGACTTGGCGCTGCGCGTACGCTAGGCCACCACCCGCGCCACGGCGTTCGAGTCGGACCTGGACGAAGTGCGGCTGATCGTCGAGTACCCACTGTCGATCCTGTGAATTCACCTTGGTAGCTTTCCAGCTCCTTTGGTTTGGGTGAATGTTTTGCGCCCCTTGGGCAATGCAAGTCAGTTAAGTAATTTGGGGCAGTACAGGGGATCGCGCAGTTCTTGAGTTCAGCGCCAAACCTGTGGGAGCGGGCGTGCCCGCGAAGGGCTGCAAAGCAGCCCCAGTAACGCTCAACTGACAGGCATTACCCTGTGGGGCGCCTTTTTTGGGCAGTAGCCGTTACCGCTGCGCGGGTTCAGGTGTCTGCGGTTTCGCTCGCAGCCTGCGCCGTCTTGACCGACGCCTTTTTCTCCTGCACCACGATATAGAACTCTTCGCCATGCTTCACCGCCCCATACAGCACGGCTTTTTCGATCAGCTCGTTGCCGCGCAGCTGGCGCAGCATCATCGGGTCCTTGCGCAGGTCGCGGTACAGCGCCAGGCAAAGCAGCACCATCACCACCACAAACGGCAGGGCCACCACGATCGTCAGGTTCTGAAGCCCGGTCAGCGCTTCGCCAGGGTCCCGTGGGTCGCCGATCGCCAACATGATGGCCGCGACCGTCCCGGTCAGCGCGCCCCAGAAGATCACCGTGCGCCGTGAAGGTGCAGTGGTGCCGTGCTCCGACAGCGTGCCCATCACCAGCGACGCCGCGTCGGCGCCCGAGACAAAGAAGATGCCCACCAGCACCATCACCAGCACTGACGTCGCCGAGGCCAGTGGGTAGCTGTCCAGCAACTGGTACAACGCATGGTTGCTGTTGACTGCCCCGTTGGCCAGCTGGAAAGCACCTTCGCGCAGGGCATCGACGGCCGCGCCGCCGAAGATGGTGAACCACACCAGGCTGACCAGGCTCGGCACCAGCAGCACGCCGGTAACGAACTGGCGGATGGTGCGGCCACGGCTGATGCGGGCAATGAACATGCCCACGAACGGCGTCCAGGAAATCCACCAGGCCCAATAGAACACTGTCCAGCCGGCCAGCCAGCTGTTCATCTGCTCGCCACCGCTGGCGTTGGTACGGGCCATCATTTCCGGCAGCATCTTGATGTAGATGCCGAGCGAGGTCGGCAGCAGGTTCAGCATGAGCAGGGTCGGCCCGACCATGAACACGAACAGCGCCAGCACCAGGGCCAGCACCATGTTGATGTTGGACAACCACTGGATGCCCTTGCCGATGCCCGATACCGCCGACGAGACGAAGGCGATGGTCAGCAGGGTGATGATGGAGATGTAGAACAGCTTGCCAGGGCTTTCGATCCAGCCGTTGTATTCCAACCCGCCGGCGATCTGCAGGGCGCCCAGGCCCAGCGAGGCCGCCGAGCCGAACAGCGTGGCGAAGATTGCCATCATGTCGATCAGCCGGCCAAGCGGGCCGTTGGCGTGCTTGCCGATCAACGGCCGGAAGGCCGCGGAAATCAACTGTGAGCGGCCCCGGCGGAAGGTCCCGTAGGCGATGACCAGGCCGACGATGGCGTACATGGCCCAAGGGTGCAAGGTCCAGTGGAAGAGGGTGGTCGCCATGGCGACCTGCATCGCTTCGCTGGTCTGCCCGCTGGCCGAGCCGGGCGGCGGTGACACGTAGTGCGACAGCGGCTCGGCCACGCCGAAGAACATCAGGCCGATACCCATGCCGGCACTGAACATCATCGCCACCCAGGACACCGTGCGAAACTCTGGCTGTTCGCCATCACGGCCAAGCGGTACCCGCCCGTAACGGCTGGCGGCCAGCCACAGCACGAACACCACGAACAGGGTGGAGGTCAGTACGAAGAACCAGCCAAAGTTGAGAATGACCCACGATTGAGCGGTGGAGGCACTGCGCGCCAGGCTGGCCTGGTTGATGAAGCCCCAAAGCACGAAAGCGATGGCCAGGATGCTGGTGAAACCGAAGACCACCCAGTCCAGCTTGCCCTCGAAGCGCCGGTCCTGGCGGGCTTCTGCGGTTTTCGAGGGGTCGGTAACGCCAAGGTCAAGTGTTTCGTTGATGTGTTCCTTTACCATGAATGCTGAGGCCCCTGTGTGGCTTGCCTGTTCGTGCAGGCTTGTAGTTGTGTGAGCTACCGAGGGCGTTGGCGCCTCGGCCGGGTGGAGTGCTGGCGGGATTATCCTGCGCGGTCGGCGCCGGCACCTGTCCCGATAGCGTCCTGGGGCTGCCCTTGCGCGACTTGGCAAATACTTTTAGTTCTGGGGGCATTGGCCCTTTCTGTCTCGGCTTCTGGTACGCTGGTGAGCATTACCCGGGGCCGCACATCAAGCACCGTAGAAGCGCTGTCGCGTGCGGGCCCGGCCGTACCAGGAAACGGAGATTCGTAATAATGGCCACTGACCGTGTGAGCCTGATTCATTTCGATAAACTGAGCATGAGCCCTGCCGCAGCCGAGCGGTTCCAGCATGCTCTCGATGCGCTGGAAGCGCTCAAGCTGCAAGACCGTTACGTTTACCTCATCGCGCCTTACCTTGGGGATATCGCTGACGCTTGCGACGCCGACCAATTGCAGACGGCCTTGGAGCAAGGCCTACGCGTTGTCGACGAGCTGGTGGCCGCCTACTCGGTCAACAAGGTCAAGGCCGATGAAGTGAGCAAAGTGTTCAAGGATGCTGGCGCGCGCGCGCGGGCTGAATTGCCCGGCTGAACGGCATATGGCCAAAGACATCGACAACCCCTGCGTTTCGCTGTGCCAGCTCAACAGTGAGCTGTGCGTGAGCTGCGGTCGTACCCGCGAGGAAATCCGCAAATGGCGGGGCATGAAGCGCCCCGAGAAGATGGCGACCGTGCAGCGGGCGGCCACGCGCATGAAGGCCATCGCCAAGAAGGCGGCCAAGCGGCAGGTCAGTTAGGCCCTGCTGGCAGCCCATCAGCCCCCACAGGGGGCGCAAAGCTTGAGGTCTGCACTGCTCCTGTGGGAGCCCGGCTTGCCGGCGATGGGCAGCACTCCTTTTTTTGCCCATAAAAGGTCCGCTAGTCGGCCTCTGATGGTCCAGACTGTATACAGCCCCACACCTGATGCAGCCGACCAGCATTGCTCAAGCCATTGGTCACCCAGCGGGGCGGCGAAGTTACAACTGCCGAGGGTCGTTGATGATCAAGCGTTGCCTGCGCCACGCCTTGCCCTTGTTGTGCCTGATGCTGCTGCCCCTGGCGGCGGTAGCCGATGACACATGCCGGCGGCTGACCGCCACCGGTAACCCGGAATACCCACCTTACCTGTGGCGCGATCCGCGCAACCCGCAGCAGTTGATGGGTGCCAATGCCGATTTGCTCAAGCACCTGGGCAAGCAGCTCGGGCTGGAGATCGACGTGGTTTACGCGGGGCCGTGGTCACGCGCGCAGGAAGAAGTGCGCACTGGGCGGATCGACCTTCTGGCCGGGTACTTTCGCACCGAGGCGCGGCAACAGCACATGGACTTCATCGAGCCACCGTTCCTGGCCACCCCCAGCGTGGTCTGGGTGCGCCAGGGTGACGCCTTTGCCTACCGGCAATGGGCGGACCTGAAGGGCCGCAAGGGCGGTACGTTGGTGAACAACAGCCATGGCCAGCAGTTCGATGAGTACGCGCAGGCTCATCTCACGCTCGAAGCGGTACCCACTGCTCGCCAGGCGTTCGAAAAACTGGTGCACAAGCGCAGTGCCTACGTGGTTTACGAACAGTACCCTGGCATGGCCCTGGCGCGCACACTGGGTATTGGCGGTGCCGTGCAGGTACTGCAGCCACCGGTCTCCAGTGAAGGGTTGTACCTGGCCATTTCGCATAATTCACCCTGCAACCAACCACAGCTGCGCGCAGCACTGGCCCGGGAAATGGCCAGGATCGTGGGCGGAGCCATGCCGCAGCAGTTGTTGAAGCAGAACATGGAGCAATGGCAATGACAGGCCGTGCGCAGGCCGTTGCTACAGCGCGTGGGCCAGCTGCTCGGCTTCCTTGGCGTTGCTGACGTTGACCGCGCCAGGCAAATGCACATCATTTTTTGCCGCCAGCAGCTCGGCCATCACGCTGACGGCGATTTCCGCCGGGGTCTTGCTGCCGATATAGATGCCTATCGGTCCATGCAAACGCTGTAGCGACGCTTCGCTTTCGCCGAAATGCTCGATCAGCCGCTCACGGCGCAGTTGGCTGTTGCGCCGCGAGCCGATGGCGCCAATGTAGAAGGCCGGGCTGTGCAAGGCTTCGAGCAAGGCCAGGTCGTCCAGCTTCGGGTCATGGCTGACGGCAACGATGGCGCTGCGCACATCCGCCTTGAAGGCACGGACCACATCGTCTGGCATGCCTGGCAGCAGGGTAACGCCGGGGATGCTCCAGCCTGCCGTGTATTCCGGGCGCGGGTCGCACAACGAGACACTGAAACCGTTGAACAGGGCCATGGTTGCGAGGTACTCGGCCAGGGCGCCAGCACCGATCAGCAGCAGGCGGTAACCAGGCCCAAGGGTGCTGCACAGGCGCTGGCCATCAAACCTGAACAGTTGTGGGGTGGCGGTGGCAACCAGGCTGGCAGCACCCGTGTGCAAGTCGAGTTCGCGACACATCAGGTTGCCGCTGTCCAGGCTGGCCAGCAGTTGTTCCAGGTGCGACAACGCGGGCGCGAACTCCAGCACCAGTTCAAGGGTGCCGCCGCAGGGCAGGCCGAAACGGTGGGCTTCGTCGGCGCTGACGCCGTAGCGCACCACCTGCGGCTGGCCGCTGGGCATGCCGGGGCCGCCATAGGCGCTGGTGTAGCGGTGGATGAGGTCGTCCTCGATACAGCCACCGGATACGCTGCCAACCACCCGGCCATCGCTGCGCAGCGCCATCATCGAGCCGACCGGGCGCGGTGAAGAGCCCCATGTACGGGCGACCGTGGCAAGCAGGGCGCGGTGGCCGCCGGCAAGCCAGTCGCGGGTGGTGCGCAGCACCAGCAGGTCGATGCTTTCCATGGAAACTCCGTTACAACACTGTCGAGAAGGTTGGCTCAGGCATGCCCCCTTCAGCGCATATGCAAGATGATGGGGCTACTGCTGGCCGGGTCGGTGTGCCCGCGCAACTTGCTTACCGCCTGCGCGTCCACCGCGCCGCCCTGGTTGCCCCAGGCCGAGCGCACGAACGTCAGCACTTCGGCGATCTCCTTGTCCCCCAGTTGCTCGCGAAAGGCCGGCATGCGGTAAGCATCAGGCACTCCAGCAGACACTACCCGCTGTGAACCGTTCAAGGTGATATTGATCGCCGACGCGTCTTCTTTGGCCAAAGCCGATGTAGCCCCGGCCAGTGGTGGCATCGATGGCGCCTGGCCCTTGCCGTCCAGGCCATGGCACGACGCGCAGCGGGTCACGTAGGTGTGCGCCCCGGGGGCGTCCAGCCGCTCGGTAGCCGACACCGCCTGGTACTGCCAGGGCGCGCCATCGCGCTGAGGGTCACCGGGCAGCGACTTCAGGTAATGGGCGATGGCGGCCAGGTCGTCGTCAGTCATGAACTGGGTGGAGTTGTTGAATGCCTCGGTCATCGAACCGAATACCACGGCATGGCGGTTGCGGCCGGTCTTGAGGAACTGGGCGATTTCCGCTTCGCTCCAGCGCCCCAACCCGGTGTTGTGGTCCGCACGCAGGCTCGGTGCATACCAGCCATCGAGCAATGCCCCGGCCAGGTACGCTGTGCCGCTGTCGTCCAGGGCCTTTTCGTTGAACGCCAGGCCACGCGGCGTGTGGCAACTGCCGCAGTGGCCAGGGCCCTGGACGATGTAGGCACCTCGGTTCCACTGCGCGTCCTGCCCCGCCTGGGCGGTGTACGGCGCCGTCGGGGCGAACAGGCCGTTCCACAGCGCAATGGGCCAGCGCAGGTTCAGCGGCCACGGGATATCGCTGGGCAGGTTGGCTTGCTTGGCCGGCTGCACGCCGTGCATGAAGAACGCATACAGCGCCTTTACGTCGTCATCGCTGAGTTTGGCGTACGAGGGGTAGGGCATGGCCGGGTACAGGCGCCGGCCACCGGGCGCCACGCCGTGGCGCACGGCGCGGTCGAAGTCCGCCAGGCTGTAGGCGCCGATGCCAGTGTCGCGATCGGGGGTGATATTGGTGGCATGAATGGCCCCCAGCGGGGTGGCCATTTGTAGCCCGCCGGCGAACGGTTGGCCTTCTGGCAGGCTGTGGCAGGCGACGCAGTCGCTAAGCCGGGCCACGTATTCGCCACGGCTGACCAGCGCTGCGGCGGCGGTGTCCGCCTGCGCGTCTGTGAACGGCGAAGTGGGCTCGCGGGTGACATACCAGGCCAGCAGGCCCGCCGCGATCAGGCACGGCAGCGCCAGCCAACCAGCGGTTCTTGCGAAACGATGGGTCATGGGGCAATCCTTGTGCGTCAGCTGAAGGTATGGCGGCTCATTGGCAGGCTGCGTACGCGCTGGCCGGTCAGTTGCGCCACCGCGTTGGCCACTGCCGGCGCGACTGCGGGCAGTGGCGGTTCGCCAATGCCGCCCATTTTCGCCCCGCTTTCGACAATGCGCACATGTACCCGTGCCATGCGCGAAGGCGGCAGGATCGGGTACAGGTCGTAATTGCGCGCGCGCGGCTTGCCATCCACGTACACCGCTTCTTCCACCAGCGTCTGCGACAGGCCCAAGGCCACCGCACCATTGACCTGGTGCTCGATGATGGCCGGGTTGACGATACTGCCGGGGTCGATGGCCTGCCAGATATCGTGCACCTTGACCTGGCCGTTCTCCATCGACACTTCGGCGATGACGGCAGCGTGCGAGCCGAAGGGCGAGGCCATGGCCACGCCACGGGCCCGCTTGCTGCCATCTTCGGCGGTGAACGGCCCGCGCTTCCAGCCACCGGACAAGTCGGCGACCGCGTTCAGCAGGGTGGTCAGCCGGGGGTTGTCGCGCAGCAGGTGCAGGCGCAGTTCGAACGGGTCCTTGCCACCTTTGTCGGCCAGTTCGTCTAGAAACGACTCATAGAAGAAGTCGTTCAGCGAGTTGCCCACCGAGCGCCAGTAGCCGAGCATGGCCGGGCCTTTGACATAGACCTGGGCAATGCGTTTGTTGGCGATGGCATAGGCCTTGCCCGACAGCCCCTCAAGCGCGGTGGGGTCGACCTTGTCGCCCTGCTTGCCCGCCAGGGCCTCGGTCGGGCCTTCGGTGGCGCTGACCGCTTCGATGGCCACCGGCAGGCCGTCGGCATCGAGCCCAGCGCGGAACTTCACCACGGCGACCGGGCGCAGTACATCACGCAGAAACTCTTCTTCGCGGCTCCAGATCAGTTTGACTGGCCGGCCCACCGCCTTGGCCAGGGCAATGGCCTGCGGGTAGGGATTGGCCGATTCGTACAGGAAGTGGCGGCCGAAGAAGCCGCCCAACAGTGGCGAGTGCAGGTTGATCTGGCTGGTTTGCAGGCCGGTGCGTTGGGCGATGTCGTCGCGGAACATGTCCGGCGCCTGGTTGGGCAGCCAGACATCCAGCGTGCCATCGGCATTGAAGCGGGCAAGGGCCGACGGTGGCTCCAGCTGGGCATGGTTCAGGTACTGGTTGTGGTAGCTGGCCTCGACCCGGGTCTTGGCATTGGCCAAGGCACCCGCTACATCGCCTTCGTTTTCTTCATCGCGCGCCGGGCCATCGACCGTGGCCAGGTGCTCGCGCCAGCCGTCGCTGGAAAAATCAGCCGGCATCGCCCGCAGGGTGCTGTCGGCGGCTGGCTCTTGCCAATCGACTTGAAGGGCTTCGACGGCGCGCTTGGCGTGCCACCAGCGTTCAGCGACCACCGCTACCGCCCCTGGCAACTGATGCACCGAGTGCACGCCGTTCATGGCCTTGACCTGGCCTTCGTTACGCAGGCTGCCAACGGTCATGCCCAGGCGCGGCGCATGCTGTACGGCGGCGTGGAGCATGCCGTCCACCTTGATGTCGATGCAGTATTGGGCTTTGCCGGTGGATTTGTCGTAGGCATCCAGGCGCCGAACCGGCTTACCGATCCAGCGGAACTGGCCAGGGTCGCGCAGCTCGACGCTGGCCGGATCGGGTACCGGCAGGTCCATGGCCCGCCCGGCCAGTTCGCCGTAAGGCACCGAGCGGCCGCTCATGGTATGTACCACGTTACCCGGGGTGCTCGACAGTTCGGCCACCGGCACCCCCAGTTTTTCGGCGCCAGCCTGCAGCAACATGGCCCGGGCGAGGGCGCCCAGGCGGCGCATGGTGGGGTAGCTCATGCGTACCGACATGCTGCCGCCGGTAATCCGCATGCCGTTTTCCATCACCACATAGGCTTCGCCGGGTGGCGCGCTTTCGACCACGAAGTGCGCGGGGTCCACGTCCAGCTCTTCACCGACGATCTGGGCCATGGCGGTGAACGGGCCCTGGCCGCCTTCCATGAACGGGCTGAGCAGGCGCACCGTACCGTCTGGGCGAATTTCCAGAAACGCCGGCACTTGGGTGCCGCGTTCTGCTGTGGCCACGGCGGCGGCTTGCACCCGCGGCACGCCCACCGGCAGGCCGAAGCCCAGCACCAGTGCGCCCACGGCAGTGCCGGCGAGGAAGCGACGGCGTGACAGGTTGACCGTTTCGCCGTGCTGCAGGGCGAGCAGTTCGGCAGGGGTATCGACGGGTGTATTCATCAGGCCTGCTCCCCTTGGGCCAAGTCGTGCATGGCGGCATGGATGGCGTTGTAGGTGCCGCAGCGACACAGGTTGACCATGGCTGCGTCGATCTGCTCGGCGCTGGGTTTGGGCGTGTGCTTGAGCAGCGCGGTGGCCGCCATCACCTGGCCGGACTGGCAGTAGCCGCACTGAGCCACCTGGTGGTCGACCCACGCCGTGACCACCCGTTGGCCGACCGGGTCGGCTTCGATCGCTTCGATGGTGGTGACCTCGCGGCCGACCACGCCGGCCACCGGGGTGACGCAGGCACGGACCACGTTGCCGTCGACCAGTACCGAACACGCGCCGCACTGGGCCAGGCCGCAGCCATACTTGGTGCCGGTCAGCCCCAGGTCATCGCGGATCACCCACAAGAGGGGCGTGTCGGCGTCCGCCTCGACCTGGTAGGTCTTCTGGTTGATGCGTAGTTCCATGGTTCACCTGCCAGTCATCGGTTGTTGTCGCGGGGTCATGTCGGGTGGGGAATACATTGTTCCCCGGTGGGGAAACGCTAGCACAGGCCAGCGGCCCCCGGTTTGAACCGGGTGGCAGGTTCAGAGAATCAGGCAAGTAATCCGTTGAAATGCGCAACTGGGCAGCCAGGCAGGACGTGCGCGGTAAAAACCCGGATAATGCCGGCCAATTTCGTCTTGCACGCTTAAATCACGGTAATCCCGCATGGAAATCAAGGTTAACTTTCTCGACAATCTGCGCCTCGAAGCGAAGTTCGACGACTTCACGGTGATCGCCGACCAGCCGATCCGCTACAAAGGCGATGGTTCGGCCCCGGGCCCGTTCGACTACTTCCTGGCGTCTTCGGCCTTGTGTGCGGCTTACTTCGTCAAGCTTTACTGCCAGACCCGCGACATACCGACAGAAAACATCCGCTTGTCGCAGAACAACATTGTCGACCCGGAAAACCGCTACAACCAGATCTTCAAGATCCAGGTGGAACTGCCCGAGGACATTTCCGAAAAGGACCGCCAGGGTATCCTGCGTTCCATCGACCGCTGCACGGTGAAGAAAGTGGTGCAGACCGGGCCGGAGTTCGTCATCGAGGTAGTCGACAACCTCGACGCCGATGCGCAGGGCTTGCTGATGCCGGTGTCCGATACCAGCACCTGCATCCCCGGCAAGGACCTGCCGCTGGAGCAGACCATCGCCAACATGTCGGGCATTCTCGCCGGGCTGGGGATGAAGATCGAGATCGCCTCATGGCGCAATATCGTCCCCAATGTGTGGTCGCTGCATGTTCGCGACGCGCAGTCGCCCATGTGCTTCACCAACGGCAAGGGCGCTACCAAGGAGGCCGCACTGGCCTCGGCGCTGGGCGAGTTCATCGAACGGCTGAACTGCAATTTCTTCTACAACGACCAGTTCTGGGGCGAAGACCTGGCCAATGCCGCGTTCGTGCATTACCCCGACGAGCAGTGGTTCAAGCCCGGCCCGCGCGACGCGCTGCCGGCCGAGATTCTCGATGCGCATTGCCTGGAAATCTACAACCCCGATGGCGAGCTGCGCGGCTCTCACCTGTACGACACCAACTCCGGCAACACCGCGCGCGGGATCTGCTCGCTGCCGTTCGTGCGCCAGTCTGACCAGCAAGTGGTGTACTTCCCGTCCAACCTGATCGAAAACCTGTTCCTCAGCAACGGCATGAGCGCTGGCAACACCCTGGCCGAGGCGCAGGTGCAGTGCCTGTCGGAAATCTTCGAGCGGGCGGTGAAGCGTGAAATCCTCGAAGGCGAATTGTGCCTGCCGGATGTGCCGCACGAGGTCCTGGCCAAGTACCCGGCCATCCTCGCGGGTATCCAGGGCCTGGAAGCGCAGGGCTTCCCGGTATTGGTCAAGGATGCCTCGCTGGGGGGGGAGTTCCCGGTCATGTGCGTGACCCTGATGAACCCGCGCACCGGTGGCGTTTTCGCTTCGTTCGGTGCCCACCCAAGCCTGGAAGTGGCGCTGGAACGCAGCCTTACCGAACTGCTGCAGGGGCGCAGCTTCGAGGGCCTGAACGACCTGCCGCAACCGACCTTCGAAAGCCATGCGCTGACCGAACCGAACAACTTCGTCGAACACTTCATCGATTCCAGCGGGGTGGTGTCGTGGCGTTTCTTCAGCGCCAAGGCCGACTTCGAGTTCGTAGAGTGGGACTTCTCTGGCCACGGCGCAGACTCCAACCAGCAGGAGGCCGCCACGCTGTTCGGCATTCTGCAAGACATGGGCAAGGAAGTGTACATGGCGGTGTACGACAACCTGGGCGCCACAGCCTGCCGTATCCTGGTGCCGGGTTATTCCGAGATCTACCCGGTCGAAGACCTGATCTGGGACAACACCAACCGCGCCCTGGCGTTCCGTGCCGACATCCTCAACCTGCACAGCCTCGACAGCCGCTCGCTGAAACTGCTGCTCAAGCGCCTGGACAACTGCGATGTCGATGACTACACCACCATCACCACGCTGATCGGCGTGGAGTTCGACGAAAACACCGCCTGGGGCCAGCTGACCATTCTTGAACTCAAGCTGCTGATCTGCCTGGCCGTGCAACGTTTCGAGGAGGCCAAGGAACTGGTCGAGGCGTTCTTGCAGTTCAACGACAACACCGTCGAACGTGGTCTGTTCTACCAGGCGCTGAATGTGGTGCTGGAGGTGCAACTGGATGACGAACTGGAGCTGGGCGACTACGAAGCCAACTTCCGCCGCATGTTCGGCAATGCGCGCATGGACGCGGTTCTGGGCTCGGTTGACGGCAGTGTCCGCTTCCATGGCCTGACCCCGACCAGCATGAAGCTCGAAGGCCTCGACCGGCACCTGCGGTTGATCGAGAGCTACAAGAAGCTGCATGCGGCGCGGGCCCGCTTCGCCTGATAGCGGCTTTACACAGCGTTGAATGGCGCTGGCAAGGGATGCAGCAGGTCGGGCAAACCCGCCCCGGAACTGCTCAACGCCTTGCCAGCGATATAGCCAAAGGTCATGCCCGGCCCCAGGGTAATACCGCCGCTCGGGTAGTGCCCGCCCATCACGCTGTGCATATCATTGCCCACCGCATACAGCCCGGGAATAGGCTGCGCCTGCTCGTTCAGCACCCGGGCCGCCGCGTCTGTCGCCAGGCCGGCAAACGTGCCAAGGCTTCCGGGCAACAGCTTGACTGCGTAGAACGGCCCGTTCAGCAGGGGCCGTAGCGAGGGGTTGGGCCCGTGCAAGGGTTCCCCTTGGGCGCGGTTATAGGCTGACGCGCCGCGGCCGTAAACGGGGTCCAGGCCTTGGGCCGCATGCTGGTTGAACGCCGCCACCGTGCACTGCAACTGCGCCGCATCGATGCCACAGCGCTGCGCCAGTTGGGCCAGGCTGTCGCCCTTGTGCAAGTAGCCACAGCGTTGGTAGATGCGGGTGGGGAACGGAAAGGGTTTGGCCCAGCCAATGCCATAGCGCCGTTGCGCGGCATGGTCGCAGATCAGCCAGGCCTGCGCCGGCTCGCCCTGCGGCGTGGCGGCGAACAATGCATTCATGAAGTCGTGGTAGCAATCGGCCTCGTTGGCGAAGCGCCGGCCATCGCTGCGTACCGCAATGAAACCGGGTTTGGCGCGGTCGACCAGGTGTGGAAAGTGGCCATGACTGCCATCGCGGCGTGGCACCTGCGACACGGGTGCCCAAGCCCCGGCATGGGCACCGCAGCTATGTACCTGGCCACCGGCCTGTTCGCCCAGGCGCAGGCTGTCCCCAGTGTTTTCCCGGGGCGCGGCAGAATAATGCTGGTGACCCTGCGGCGCATGCGGCACCAGTTGCGCAATACGCTGACGATCATGCGGAAAGCCCCCGCAAGCCAGCACCACGCCACGGCGCGCATGAATCACCTGGCCGTCGGCAAACTGTGCGCCGCCGACCCGGCCTGAGCCCAGCAGGCGCGTGGCCGCTTTGCCGGTCAGCACGGTCACGCCCAGATCGAGCGCACTGCGCAGCAGGCGTGCCACCAGCGCGTTGCCATTGACCAGCTGCTGGCCGCGACGGTGCAGCAGCAGATCGCGGCCATGGCGCAGCAGCCGCCTGCCGACATGCATGGCCGCCTTGGGCGAGCGGGTGGCGTTGAAGAAGGCGGCCATGTCGGCGCCCCCGGCAATGCCCATGCCGGTCAGGCTGACGATGTCCAGCGGCGGGCGCAGCTTGCGCAGCCAAGGCCCCAGCCGGCGCCCGTCGTAGGGCAGTGCGCACAGCGAGCGGCCGCCGTGCGCACTGCCGTCACCTGCGTGCATGTCGGGCATGCGGCTGCCGCTTTGAAACTGCACGGCAGTGTGCCGCTGGAAAAACGCCACCATTTCCGGGCCGTGGTGCAGAAACGCCTGTTGGCGCGCATCCAGTTCACTGACATGGGTTTGCGCGCGCAGGTAGCGCTCCGGGGCGTCGCCCGTCTCGACGATGCCCTCGGCAACGGCCAGCGGGTTGCGGGGTATCCACAGCCAGCCGCCCGACCAGGCGCTGGTGCCACCCAGGTGGGTGGCCTTTTCGGCGATGATTACCTGCTGGCCATGGTGTGCCGCAGTCACGGCGGCCGCCAGGCCCGCGGCACCAGCGCCGATGACCAATACGTCGCATTGCAGAGGTTGCATAGCGTGGTTCCGTAAGGGCGGTGAGAAGGGGGGTGCAGGGTTTACTGCAAGGGCGAAAAACCGGTCGGCCGCATCAACCGTGAGTGCAGGCGCACGACTGCCCCCAGCTCCCGGTTGCGCCGCGAGAATTCCGCCCAGCGTGGGTCCGCCGCCATGGCCGCCCGGCGCGCCATGCGCTCGTCCAGGCTGCTATAGCCCCAGATATGCACCACCTGGTTGACGTCGCCGAACTCGCTGGTGAAAAAGCCCACCAGGTTGCCCAAATGTTCGCTTTGCACCTCCAGCGCGTGGCTCTGGTACAGCGCGAGCCAGTCGGCCATTTTCAGGGGGTCGAAGGTGTAGGTTCTCAGTTCGTAGTACATGCTGGGGTCTCCGTGGGGGTGGTGGGCGCCTGCAGGCGCGCAGCGATGTGGTTGGCAGCGAGCCAGCCGAACGTCAGGGCAGGGCCCAGGGTGATGCCGGGCCCGGGGTAGGTGCCTTTCATCAGTGAGTTCATGTCGTTGCCAACCGCGTACAACCCGGCGATGGGCTGACCGTTGCGGTTCAGTACATTGGCATCGGTGTTGGTGACCAGGCCGCAGGCCGAACCGAGGTCGCCGGTGTGGAGGCGGATGGCGTAGAACGGCGCGCGGGTGAGCGGCGCCAGGCAGGGGTTGGGTTGGTGCTGCGGGTCGCCCATGTAGCGGTTGTAGCTGTTGCCGCCTTTGCCGAACGCACGGTCGGTGCCCGTGGCGGCATCACGGTTGAACTGCTCGAGGGTGCGGGCAAGCCCCTCCGGGTCCACGCCGATGGCCTGGGCCAGGGCTTGCGCTGTGGTCGCCCGGTACAGGTAGCCGGCATCGACCAGCGCCTGATTGTTCACGGGGCTGGGCCGCGCCAGGCCCAGGCCATAGCGGTGCATCGCCTGGCCATCACAGACCAGCCAGCAACTGCTGATGCCTTTGGCGAACATGGTCTGCACGAAATGGTGGTACGAGTCGGATTCGTTGACGAAGCGCCGGCCGCTGGCGTATACCGCAATCACGCCCGGTTTGGCGCGGTCGGTCACCAGGTGCGGGAAACGTTCGCGGCGACCGTCGGCATGGCGCAGTTCGGAAACCGGTGCCCAGAAGAAGTTCGCCGCCAGGCCGTCGCCAACCGCGGCGGCCACTGCCTGGCCAAGGCGCAGTGCGGCACCGTCGTTGCTCGGCGGTGACATGCTCAGGTGCGCGCCCGCTTGCGCTGGGCGGTAGCTGGCGGCCAGCGCGCCAGCGGCGAACCCACCCATGGCGCACACCACGCCGCCACGGGCCATTACCCGTTCGCGGCGCCCGTCACGCTGTATCACCACGCCGGTGACCCTGCCGCACTCGGTGATCAGCTCCACGGCGGCGCTGTTCAACCACAGTTGCGTGCCATGGGCGAAGGCGCTGGTGGCGAGCCGGGCGACCAGTGCGTTGCCGGTCGTCAGCCGCGTGCCGCGCGGGTGCTGCAGCCTGTCCCGCCCATAGCGGGCCAACAGCTTCAGGCAGTGCCACAGTGACCGGGGCGAGCGGCGCATGCTGAGAAAGTGCTGGATGTCCACGCGGTTGACCATCATGCCGCCGAACAGCAGCATGCCCGGCGGTGGCATCTGCAGCGCTTTGAAATGTGCACCGAGTCGCCTGCCGTCGTATTCGACCATTTCCAGCGCGCGGCCAAACTCGGTGGCGCCGGGGGCGTGCGGGTAGTAATCCGGCGAGTGCGGGCGCACGGAATAGCGCAAGTCGGTGTGTTGCTCCAGCCAGCGCAGCGCCTGGTGACCTTGCTCGATGAAGGCGTCGGCCAAGGCTGCGTCGTAGCCGTTACCAATTACGTGTTTGAGGTAGGTGCGCATGGCCTCGGGGGAGTCTTCGGCCCCCGCCGCGCGCGCCTGGTCGGTGCCGTACAGCCACACGGCGCCGCCAGAAATGGCCGAAGTGCCACCGAAGTGCCCGGCCTTCTCCACCACCAGCACTTTCAGCCCACGGTAGGCGGCCGTAGCGGCGGTGGCAAAGCCGCCGGCGCCACTGCCCAGCACAACCAGGTCGTAGCTATGTGAAGCTGCTTCATGAGTCGCCATGGCTTCAGATCTCCAGCGGCGTCACGCCCATGAAGGCGCCCAAATGGCCGAGTTGGGCAAAGGCCATTTCCGGCCCTGTCTGGATCTTGCAGCCAACCTGCCGGGCGCGGTTGAGCAGCGGGGTGATCTCGGGCGCAGTGACCACGTCGGCTACCAGGGTTTCGGGCAGCAAGGTGGCCAGCAAGGCGGCGGACAATGGCAACTCGGCACGGCTGCCCATGCCTACCGGAGAGGCATTGGCCAGCAGGTCGAAGCCTTCGAGCCCATTGAACGCGGTGTGGACCGTGAGCCCGGGGAAGGCAGTGCCAAGCAGTTCGCACAGTGCGCCCAGGCGCTCGCTGCTGGGGTCGCTGAGGGTAATACTGGCGATGCCGGCCTCGCCCAAGGCATAGGCGATGGCGCTGCCGACACCACCACAGCCAATCACCAATGCACGCTTGCCCGCAGGCAGGAAGCCGTGCTTGCGCGCAGCCCCGAGAAAGCCGGCGCCGTCAACGTTGTCACCCAGCAAACGGCCGTCACGCTCGCGGCGCACCACATTGACCGAGCCCAGGGCCGCAGCGCGTTCGCTCAGGGAATCCAGGCGCTTGGCCAAGGCCTGCTTGTACGGCACGGTGACCACGCAACCGCGCAGGTTTTGCCAACCGCGCAGGGCACCGACAAAGCTGTCCAGCGCTGCCTCGTGCAAGTCGATGGGCAGCATGGCGACATCGCGGTGGTGGTTGGCGAACCAGGTGTTGAAGTTTTCCGGGGACTTCACCTGGGCGATGGGGGCACCGACGATGGCGACCAGTTCAGTGGAACCACGAATCATGCTGACCTCATTATTGGCGTTGTTGTGGCGCCAAGGTTGAGGTAGTCAAACGCAGACAACAATGCGCTTGGCGGCGAGTTGATGCGATAATCGCAGCCATGCTCCGGTTATCGCATTGATCGGCCCGATTAGCTTCCAGCACTGAGGTAAGGCATGCCCACCCCCGTCATTCATCCCCGCGACCTGATCGCCGGCCTGCAAAAGGGCCTGGCCCTGATGCAGGTGTTCAGTGCCGAGCAGCCGCGCCTCAGTGTGCCGCAAGCCGCCCGCCTGTCAGGCCTCACCCCCAGCGCTGCGCGGCGTTTTTTGTTGACCTTGGTGCATGAGGGCTTCGCCCAGACCGACAGCCGTGAGTACTGGCTTACGCCCAAGGCCTTGCGCCTTGGGCAGGCCTATGTGGACTCGGCGCAATTGCCGCGCATGCTGCGGCCAATCATCGAGCAGGTGGCGCGGCAGACCCAGGAGCATGTGTCGGTTGGCACCCGCGATGGGGACGAAATCATCCACCTGGTGCGCAGCCGCTACAGCCATGTGGCGTCGTTATCGATCCGGCCGGGTTCGCGGGTGCCGATGTATTGCACGGCCGGGGGGCGGGTGTGGCTGGCCTGGCTAGGGGAGGGCGCGCAGGCTGAATACTTTGCGCGCAACGCGTTGCAGGCGTTGACGCCGTATACGCAGACTGACCCTGTGCTGCTGCAGGCCGAGCTGCAGCGGGTGAGGGCGCAAGGGTTCTGCATTGTCGACCAGGAATATGAAATCGGCATGCGCGTGCTGGGTGTGCCGTTGCTGGACCGCGCCGGCCAGTTGCAGGCGACGCTGACCATTACCACCCATGCCTCACGCTTGAGCATGGATGAAATCCGCTTGCGCTATCTACCGGCATTGTACGAGGCCCAGGCATTGTTGCGGCCGGTGCTGGGTTGAGCCCAGCACCGCAGGCCGCCGGGTCTACAGGGCGTCGGCCATGACTTGGTCTTCGCCCAGGAAGCCGCCACTCTGGTGCTGCCACAGCCGGGCGTAAGTCCCTTGCTTGGCCAGCAGTTCGGCATGGGTGCCTTGCTCAATGATGCGGCCCTCATCCATCACGATCAGCCGGTCCATGGCCGCGATCGTCGACAAGCGGTGGGCAATGGCGATGACCGTCTTGCCCTGCATCATTTCATCCAGGCTCTCCTGAATCGCCACTTCCACTTCCGAGTCCAGCGCACTGGTGGCTTCGTCCAGCAGCAGGATCGGCGCGTTCTTCAACATCACCCGGGCAATGGCAATGCGCTGGCGCTGCCCCCCAGACAGCTTGATGCCGCGCTCGCCCACCAACGTGTCGTAACCACTGTTGCCCTGGCGGTCGCTGAGCTGGTCGATGAACCCATCGGCCTGGGCATTGGCGGCGGCGGCGCGGATCTGCGCGTCGGTCGCATCCGGGCGGCCATAGGCAATGTTGTCGCGAATCGAGCGGTGCAGCAGTGAGGTGTCCTGGGTGACCATGCCGATCGCACTGCGCAGGCTGTCCTGGGTGACCTTGGCAATGTTCTGCCCGTCGATGCGGATTTCACCTTGGTCCACGTCATAGAAGCGCAGCAACAGGTTGATCAAGGTGGACTTACCGGCACCCGAGCGCCCCACCAGGCCGACTTTCTCGCCGGGGCGTATGTGCAGGGTCAAGTCGTTGAGCACCTGGCGCTCGCCGTTGTAGTTGAAACTGACCTGGTCAAAACTGACCGCGCCACCTTTGCTCACCAGCGTGGTCGCATCCGCTGCATCCTGCACCTTGGGGCCGCGGGTCAGGGTGCCCATGCCGTCCTGTACGGTACCGATGTTCTCGAACAGCGAAGTGATCTCCCACATGATCCAGTGCGACATGCCGTTGATCCGCAGGGCCATGGCAGTGATCGCGGCTACCGCACCGGCGCCGACCTGGCCCTGGTGCCACAGCCACAGTGCATAACCGCCGGCGCCCATGATCAAGGCCACGACCAGCGCCTGGTTGACGATTTCGAACAGGCTGACCAGGCGCATCTGGCGAAAGCCGGTCTGCTTGAAATCCTCCATGGCGGCACGCGCGAAATGCGCTTCACGGTTTGAATGTGAGAACAGTTTCACCGTGGTGATGTTGGTGTAGGCGTCGGAAACCCGCCCGGTCATCGACGAGCGGGCGTTGGCCTGTTCCTGCCCGACCTTGCCCAGGCGGGGGACGAAATAGAGCATGGCCAGGCCGAACAACAGCACCCAGGCAATGAAGGGCAGCATCAGTTTCAGGGCAAAACCACCGGCCAGGGCGATGATCGCGATGAAGTACACGCCGATCCCGGGCAGGATCTCGATAAGGGTGAACAACACGTCGCGTACTGCCAGTGCTGTCTGCATCACCTTGGTGGTGACCCGGCCAGAAAATTCGTCGGAGAAGAACGACAAGCTCTGGCGCAGCATCAGCCGATGGAAGTCCCAGCGCAACCGTAGCGGCAAATTGATTGCCAGCACTTGGTGCTGAACCATGGTGCGCAAGGCCACCAGCCCGACGCTGACCACCAGCACGATACCGATGCCCCACAGCACGCGGCTTTCCTCGGGGCTTACGGTGCTGCCCGCCTGCCAGGCGGCCAGCAGGTCCACTACCTGACCAAGGAAGGCGAACAGCCAGGCCTCATAGACCGATACCCCGGCACTGAGCAATGCCAGCATCAGGATGTAACCACGGGCGCCGCGCGTACAGGCCCACATGAAGCGCAACAGCCCCATGGGCGGCGGCGGCACCTCGTCGGGCGGGAAGGGGTCGAGCCTGCGCTCAAAAATACGAAGCATGCTTGTCTCCGGGCATCTGCTTTGGCCTAACCGCTAACCATACAGCACTGGGCGCAATCCGCCTGCCAATAGACACCTGCGGCGCACATTCGATCAAGCCGGCGGGCTTGACAGGTGTCTGCTTACCCTACCATTATCCAGCCATCTCCACGCAACGGGCTTGCCGGCATGTCCATGACCAACCACGCCATCTTCGCTTCGGGCTTCAATGCCCAGGCTGGTGCGTGCGTTGCCGTTGCCAAGAAATCCAAGAAACAGCCGCTCATCTGACCGAGGCGCGCTGTCTCGTCAGGTGGGCTGACGAGACAGAAGGCGCCAGGCAACCCCGCCCCGACTCCCTCCACTCTTCGCCCTGCTGACGCTGACTTTCGGTCAACATCAGGAGTTTTTGCATGTCGAATTTCCGTGGTATCTGGATCGCCCTCGTCACGCCCATGCGCGCGAATGAAATCGACTTCGCCGGGCTGGAAAAGCTGGTGAAGCATTTGCTCGAAGAGGGCGTGGCCGGTTTTGTGGTGTGCGGTACTACGGGTGAGGCTGCGGCGCTGTCCAAGGCCGAGCAACTGGCGGTGCTGGATGCCGTGCTGGGCTGGGTGGAGCCGGGCAGGGTGGTGATGGGGTTGTCGGGTTACAACCTGGATGAACTGCTGGCCTTCCAGGCGCAGGTCCAGCAGCGGCCGCTGGGCGGGCTGCTGGTTCCCGCACCGTGCTATATCCGCCCTTCGCAAGCGGGTATCGAAGCCTTCTTCCACACCGTCGCCGATGCAGCCCGCGTGCCGGTGATCGTCTACGACATACCTTACCGTACCGGCGTACGCATCGAGCAGGAAACCCTGCGGCGTATCGTGCGCCACCCGCGCATTGCTGCGGTCAAGGACTGCAGTGGCGACCTGGAAACCACCCTGGCGCTGATCCAGGACGGTAACGCCCAGGTGCTGGCCGGTGAAGACCTGCAGATCTTCAACAACCTGTGCCTGGGGGGCGCGGGGGCCATTTCGGCTTCGGCGCATGTGCGTGCGGATCTTTACGTGCGCATGCTGCGCCAGGTGGACGCAGGTGACTGGGCGGCCGCGCGCGGCACTTTCTACCAACTGCTGCCATGGCTGAAAATGGCCTTTGCCGAGCCCAACCCGGCTGTGGTCAAGGCGGCATTGATGTTGCAGAACCTGATTGGCGATGAGGTGCGCGCCCCTATGCAGGCGTGCACGGCGGCGACCCGGGGCAAGCTGCAAGAGGTGCTGGCCGCACTCGGCGCCTGAGCCAGGGTATCTTCACGGGGGCACGGGGAGTAGCATCGGCCCCATGCGCCTTCACAGCGTCCAGGTTTTCGACCTGGAGGCAGTGCCAGAAGGCATCACGCCCCCTCGACCCGGTAGCCTTGCCACAGCCATGCCAGACGGTTTCCCAGCGTTGCCCTCGCTTAACGCGCTACGTGTTTTTGAAGTGGTCGCCCGCCACCTGAACTTTCGGCTGGCGGCCGAGGAGCTGGGCGTGACCCAGGCCGCTGTTGCGCAACAGGTACGCGGGCTGGAAGCGAGCCTTGGCCTGCGCCTGTTCGAGCGCCTGCCCCGCGGCCTGGCGCTGACCGATGCGGGCCTGGGCTACAGCGCCAGCATCCGCAACGCCCTGGCCATGATCGATGAGGCCACGCGCCTGCTCCGGCCACAGGCTGCCCACTTGACGGTCAGCGTGACCCCGACCTTTGCCTCGAAATGGCTGATACCCCGGCTCGGCGCGTTTGCCGAGCGCCACCCAGACATCGATTTGCGGGTGTTGGCGACCGATCGGTTGTCGCACTTCGGCACTGACAGCGTGGATGTTGCCGTGCGCTATGGCAACCCGGACGTCGGCGCGGGGCTGAACAGTGAACGGTTGATGGAGCAGCGTATTGTCGCTGTAGCCAGCCCGGCCCTGTTCAAGGGTGCCCACGCGCCCACTAGCTTCGCGCAATTGCAAGCGTTCGTCATGCTGCACGACGCCCACGATTTCTGGCCCAGGTTCCTGGCCGAATTGTTCCCCCAGCACGGTCAACCCAGCGCCCGGAATCTGCGCTTCAACCAGACCTCGCTGGCTATCGACGCCGCCCTCAGCGGGCAGGGCATTGCCTTGGCCAGCCTGGCCTTTGTCAACGAGGACATCGCCGCTGGCAGGCTGAGCCAGGTGTTCGACCATGAATTGCGGCTCGACAAGTCGTTCTACCTGGTATGGCCACGCAAGCTGCAGCAACCCAAGGCGCTTGGTACCGTGCTGCAATGGCTCAAGGACCAGGCCGGCCCTCGCTGAGCCGGTTCGGCTAGTGGGCGTACTTCCTTGCCCCGGCCACACACATCACCGCCCCCAGCGTGACCACCAGCATCATCCAGCTGACGTGTTCGTGCAGCAACAAGGCTGCCAGGCCAAGCCCCATGAAGGGTTGCAGCAGTTGCAGTTGGCCCACGGCCGCAATGCCACCCTGCACCAGCCCCCGGTACCAGAACACGAAGCCGATCAGCATGCTGAACAGGGACACGTAGCCAAAGCTGAACCATGCAGGGGCGCCTGCCCTGGCCAACACATCCGCGGTTGGCAGGTTGGCGATGGTCAGCAGCAGCATCAGCGGCAGCGCCACGATCAAGGCCCAACTGATCACCTGCCAGCCCCCCAGCCTTCTGGAGAGGCGCGCGCCCTCGGCATAACCCAACCCGCAAACCAGCACCGCCGCCAACATCAGCAGGTCACCGCTTGCCGACGCTTCGGCGCCATTGAGCAATGCGTAGCCTGCGACCAGCCCGGCACCTGCAAACGAGAACAGCCAGAACAACGGCCGCGGCCGCTCCCCGCCACGCAGTACGGCAAACCCGGCGGTGCACAGGGGTAAAAGCCCCACGAATACGATGGAATGGGCAGAACTGATGTGCTGCAGGGCCAATGCCGTCAGTAGCGGAAACCCGATCACCACGCCCAGTGCGGTCACGGCCAACGGCAGCAAGTCAGCGCGTTGCGGGCGAGGCTGCCTCAGCAAGATCAGTACAAGCGCACCCAGCAGGCCGGCGATGGACGCCCTGGCACAGGTCAGGAAGGTGGGGTCGAAAGCCGCCACAGCCACCCGTGTTGCCGGTAAAGAGCCGGCAAAGATGGCGACGCCGATAAACCCGTTGATCCACCCGCTTGTTGCTTTTTCCATGGCCATACCCTTCGTTCATTCAGGCCCCAGTACAGCACCGACGGCACGAGGAAGGCCATGTACAATCCAGTACAGTTGAACCGAACTGTTATGCCTATGAAACCAGTACAGTCGAGGGTGGGATGAGCCGGAACGGAACGCGGATTGATGCGGTGATGGGCGAAATAAAATCGCGGATAGCCTCGCGAACCTATACCCCTGGTGCCAGAATCCCCTCGGTGCGGGCCATGGCGCGGGCCCTGCAGGTGTCGGTGTCTACCGTGCTGGAAGCCTATGAACGGTTGATGGCCGAGGGGCTGCTCAATTCCCGCCCGGGCTCCGGCTTTTACGTCGCCGGGCCGGTCGCGCCATTGGTGCTGACCGAACTGGCGCCCAGGCTCGACCGGGAAGTGGACCCGTTGTGGATCTCGCGCCAGTCCTTGGAAACTGCCAGCGACGCGATGAAACCGGGGTGTGGCTGGCTGCCTGCCGCCTGGATGTACGAGGCGGGCATGCGCAAAGCGTTGCGCACCCTGGCGCGTTCCGACACCGTGAAGCTGACCGACTACGCCTCACCGCTTGGGCATCCGCCGCTCAGGCAGTTCTTGTCGCGGCGTTTGGCGGGGACCGGGATCGAAGCCCCGGCAGACCACATCATGCTCACCGAGTCCGGCACCCATGCCATTGACCTGATTTGCCGCTTTCTGCTGCAGCCGGGTGACACGGTGCTGGTCGACGACCCGTGCTATTTCAATTTCCACGCCCTGCTCAAGGCGCACAGGGTGAACATCGTCAGTGTGCCCTACACGCCGGCAGGCCCGGACATCGAGGCGTTCGGTGCTGCCTTGCGTGAGCATGCGCCACGGTTGTACATCACCAATGCCGGCATTCACAACCCGACCGGCGCCAGCCTGTCGCCGGTCACGGCACACCGGCTGCTGAAGTTGGCCGACAGCTCCAGCCTGGTGATCGTGGAGGACGAGATTTTCGCGGATTTCGAGGCCACACCGGCGCCTCGCCTGGCGGCCTTCGACGGGCTTTCGCGGGTCATCCAGATCGGCAGCTTTTCCAAGACCATCTCCGCCTCCATTCGCTGCGGCTACATTGCTGCGCGTGGTGAATGGATCGAGAGCCTGGTCGATCTTAAGATTGCCACCACCTTCGGCGGTGGCCGCCTTGGTGCAGACATCATTTACCAGGCCATTACCCACAGTGGCTACCGCAAACACATGGAGGGTGTTCGCCAGCGCCTGGCCCAGGCAATGACCACAACGGTCGCCAGGCTGCGCGCCCTGGGCATCGAGCCTTGGATAACGCCCCAGGCAGGCATGTACGTGTGGTGCCAGTTACCCCACGGTAAAGATGCCGCCACGCTGGCCAAGGCCTGCTTGAGCGAAGGCGTGGTGCTGGCCCCTGGCAATGCATTCAGCCAAGCCGGTACTGCCGGTGATTTCCTGCGTTTCAACGTGGCCCAATGTGCAGATGACAGAATCTGGGAAGTGTTGGCGCGGGCGTTGCGCGGTTGAGAGGTCTAGGGCCCGGCGCCATCCCCGTTGCCCGGCCGGGCGGTGACCCGTAAGGTTCAGTGGCATCTGCTTCAGCAGGTGGCAATGCCAGGTTCATGCTGTGGCGTTCGGTTTTTGGATTATCGTTTGGCGCAATCGCCAGTCATGGATCAAACGAATATGAGCGATACCCTCCAGGCCGACCGTAGCCACTGGGCTGTTTTCCTGATTTTTTTGCGATTGGGCCTGACTTCGTTTGGCGGCCCCGTCGCACACTTGGCTTATTTCCGGGATGAATTCGTTGTGCGTCGACAATGGCTAAGCGAGCGCAGTTATGCGGATTTGGTCGCCCTTTGCCAGTTTCTGCCCGGGCCTGCAAGCAGTCAGGTCGGCATCGCGCTTGGGCTGAGCCGCTTGGGCTATGGCGGTGCACTGGTTGCCTGGATGGGCTTCACCCTACCGTCGGCGATTGCCTTGATCCTCTTCGCTCAGGGCCTGGCCAGCTATGGCGATGCGGTGCCCACCGGCGTGTTGCATGGTTTGAAGGTGGTGGCGGTGGCGGTAGTCGCACAGGCGGTATGGGGTATGGCGCGTAATGCGTGCACCGATGCACCGCGTATGGCCATCATGGCGGCAGCCACTTGTTTCGTGCTGCTGCTGCCGTCCGCTTTAGGGCAAGTGGGCGTCATTGGCGTTGCCGCACTCATCGGTCTATTGCTGTTCAAGCCCCAGCCAGGGGCATGCCATGATTCACTGCCCATCAGCATTCGCCGTCGCGCAGGCTTATGCTGGCTCGCCTTGTTCTTGACCTTGCTGCTGGGCCTGCCGCTCCTGGCAACGTTGTTCCCCGGTCAGATGCTGTCGATGCTGGACGCTTTCTACCGTTCCGGCTCGCTGGTCTTCGGTGGCGGGCATGTGGTGCTACCGCTATTGGAGGCGCAAGTCGTGCCATCTGGGTGGGTCGACAAAGACGCATTCCTGGCTGGCTATGGCGTGGCTCAAGCCGTCCCAGGGCCGCTTTTCACCTTCGCAGCCTACCTTGGCGCCTCGATGAACCAGGCGCCCAGCGGCTGGGTGGGCGGCCTGATCTGCCTGGTGGCGATTTTCGCGCCTGCGTTCCTGCTCGTTGTGGGTGTCTTGCCGTTCTGGCAGCGGCTGTTGCGCAACAGCGGCACCCAAGCGGCACTGCTGGGCATCAATGCGGCAGTGGTAGGGCTATTGCTTGCCGCCTTGTATCAGCCCGTATGGATGAGCGCGATTCGCGCCCCACATGACGTTGGCCTGGCCCTTGTGGCGCTGGTTGCCTTGATGTTCTGGAAATTGCCGCCGTGGCTGGTTGTACTCGGCAGCGGTGGCTTGGGCTGGCTGTTGGATATCGCCCTGACAGGCTGATTGCTGATGTCTGCAATCGCGGGGGGATTGCCCGGAGCGTTGCGTCACTGCCCCGCTGCCCTGAAAACATAAATCACCGAAAGGTGCTTGATCGGAGAGAACGATCGTTCTACATTGGCCCCATGAGCAGACCAACGATAGATCACAAAGACCAGATCTTGGCCACCGCCGAGAAACTCATCTACGAAAACGGGATTCATGCCACGGGCATGGATTTACTGGTGAAAACTTCAGGCGTGTCGAGAAAGGGCATCTATAACCACTTCGCTACCAAAGATGATATTGCCGCTGCGGCCTTGGGTGCCCGCGACGTACGCTGGATGCAGTGGTTCAGGACTGAATGCGATAAAGCAGCCACGCCATACGCTCGCATACTGAACATGTTCACTGTGTTGAAAGGCTGGTTCGAGTCGGATGGTTTTCGCGGTTGTGCATTCATCAACACGGCAGGCGAGGTCGGGGACCCTGAAGACCCCATCCGCCAGATCGCCAAGTTGCACAAGCAGAAACTCCTGGACTACACGCTTGAACTGGCTGAGCAATTGAATGTTCGGCAACCGTTGGTCGTGGCCAGGCAGTTGTTTGTCCTGATCGAGGGCGCGATCACCACGGCGCGTGTCATGGGAGATTATCACGCTGCTGATGATGCCATGGAAGTTGCGCAACTTTTGCTCAAAGAGTTTGCGCCCTGACGTTTGAATGCCTGAAGTTGTAATCACACTTTGCTGCCCAACTCGACTGGAGTCATGATCATGTCCAATGCCCAAACTCGGCCGTCACTTCCACCTTTTACCCGTGAAACAGCCATCGAGAAAGTTCGACTCGCTGAAGATGGCTGGAACAGCCGCGACGCGGAGAAAGTCTCGCACGCCTATACGCTGGATACCCAATGGCGTAACCGCGTTGAGTTCGCCACCAACCGCGAAGAAGCGAAAGGTTTCCTGGCCCGCAAGTGGAAAAAAGAGCTGGATTATCGTCTGATCAAAGAGCTCTGGGCGTTTACCGATAACCGCATCGCCGTGCGTTACGCCTACGAGTGGCATGATGATTCCGGTAACTGGTTCCGCTCCTACGGTAACGAGAACTGGGAATTCGAAGCGGATGGCCTGATGCACCGTCGTTTCGCCTGCGTTAACGATATGCCTATCAAGGAAAGCGAGCGCAAGTTCCACTGGCCATTGGGCCGCCGCCCGGATGACCACCCTGGGCTGAGCGAGCTCGGGCTGTAAGTGATCTTCCGCCTGAGCGTCTTCGTTGGCGAGCTAGCCCTGCCTACAGAACGCATCAGCGCTCACGGTTGTTTGCCAGAAGATTTGCAGCCGGATCGAGGGGCCGCGGCGAGTGGCTGAGCTTCTCGCTGATCAATCGCCGAGCTGCTCAGCCTGGGCAGCGCTGGCGCAATTGGTGAAGCTCAGCAGCAGCCCTGAACGGCGGGGAAGCGCCAGATGCCAGCGCGACAAGGCCTGTACCGCGATCCCCTCGCCCAGCAATTGTTCCGCCAGGAGGGTGTCACCTACCCCCTGCGGCAGGCGCAGCAGCAAATGCATGCCGCCTGGGGACCGCTCGACATGCCAACCTTTGGGCAAGCTCCGCTCCAGTGCGCCGAGGGTCAAGGCCCGGCGTTCGTTGTAGAGCCGGCGCATGCGTTGGATATGACGAGTGAAATGGCCCTCGGCAATGAACTGCGCCACCAAGGCCTGGGTCATCGAGGGTGAACCGCCGGAAAACAGTGTGTGGGCGACCCGCTCGAAGGCTGCAACCTGAGCCAGGGGCACCACCAGGTAGGCCAGGCGGATACCGGGGAACAGCATTTTGCTGAAGGTGCCCGCATACACCACCCGCCCATTGCGATCCAGGCTGGCAAGCGGCGGGAGCGGGCGGCCGACATAGCGGTACTCGCTGTCGTAGTCGTCCTCCACGATCCAGGCCCCGGTGCTGGCGGCCCAGTCCAGCAGTAGTTGCCGTCGCGGCAGCGACAAGGCCATGGACAGGGGGCTCTGATGGCCCGGTGTGACCATGGCGACCTGCGCCGCCCTGGCGTTGGCGATAGCCTGTTCGACGTTCATGCCCTCGGCATCCACTGCCACCCCCTCCAGTTCAAGCCCGAATTGGCGCAGTACCTGGCGCGTGACGGGATAACCCGGATCTTCAACCCAGGCGCGCTCGCCGTTGCGCAACAACGTCTGCGCCACCAGCGACAGGCTGCTGCGCCAACCGCTGGTGATGAACACCTGCTGGGCCGTGCAAGCGATGCCGCGCGACATCTGCAGGTACGAGGCAATCGCGCTGCGCAGTGCTGGCAGCCCGAGGGGCGGCGGGTAGTCCAGGTCACCCGGCTGCATCCCGCGCAGGTAGCGAGCACCCAGGCGCGCCCAGATCTTGCGCGGGAAGGCATCCATCGCCGGCAAGCCCAGTTGAAATGGCAAAAGCTGTGGCGGGCGCCGCAGGGCGTCCGGGTCCTCGGGACCATCACTGGCCGGGGGCTGTACTGTCGCCGCGGCTGCTGGCGGGCGCAGCTCAGGGTTGACCACGGTGCCTTTCTGCTTAAGGGCCAGCAGGTAGCCCTCACTGGTGAGCAACGAATAGGCAAGCTCGACGGTGCCACGTGCCACCCCCAGCTCCTTGGCCATGGCCCGCGCAGACGGCAAGCGGTCACCCGGCGCCAAGGTGTCTGCTGCTATCGCGGCGAGCACACGGTTGTAGAGTTGCCGGTAGAGCGGCGCGGCGGAGCGCTCATCGAGCGGTGCGAAGGATGGAGAAGAAAACGTCATCATGGCCTAGTTCATATACCCTTTCTTGGCTCATTCAAATGGGTTGAACGTGGTTCATCATAGCCCCGTCACCCATCGAGCGAGCTTTGCCACCATGACGTTCACCCCGACCCCCTCAGTACCGCGCGAGCTTGATCTGGCTGATTCGGACTTGCGCCATCTGGACGGCGAGAATGACCTGCATCTCGCGTTCCCGGTCATGCAGCAACTGCGCCCGCACCTGGCTGGCGAGGCCGACTTCATCGGCCGCGTCCAGCGTATGCGCGCTGAAGGCTATCGGCTGCTCGGGGGCTTCGACTCAGGCCAACTCGTGGCGCTGGCAGGTTACCGCCTTCAGGAAAACCTGGTCTACCGGCGGTTCCTGTATGTGGACGACCTGGTCACCGCCGAAACGCAGCGTGGCCAGCAGTGGGGTGCACGATTGCTGGCTGCCTTGCAGCGGTTGGCCCAGGCCACGGGGTGTGCGCGCCTCGTGCTCGATACCGGGTTGGCCAATACCCGCGCCCAACACTTCTATTCCCGTGAAGGCCTGCACAACAGTGCCACGCGCTTCCAAAAACAGTTCGCTGCGCCTTGAGCGGCAGCACGTCTCTCATCGAGGTAACTTCATGACGTCGTCAGAGCAGCCCAGGGCGCCTTTGCGCATTCTTCGCCTGATCGCCAGCCCGAACGGTCAGGCATCAGAAAGCTTCAAACTGTCCCAGCACATTCTGCTCGGCTTGGCCGTGCAGGCTGGCAGACGCGGTATCCAGGTCACCGATTTCGACCTCAATGACCTGGCGCCCGTCGACGCCGGATATGCCCAGGCCCTGGCCAACCCGGAAGGGCCTGAAGCCGTAGCGCAAGACGGCACATTGAACCGTTCCGACGAACTGATTGGCCAGTTGCAGGCCTGCGACCTGCTGCTGATTGCCACGCCAATGCATAACTACAGCGTGCCAGCACCGCTCAAGGCCTGGATCGATCACGTGGTACGGGTCGGCATCACGTTCCTGAGCACCGCGGCAGGCAAGGTGGGCACGGTGGTGGATCGGCCGGTTTATGTGGCCGTAGCCTCCGGGGGCTACATCAGCGGGCCGAATGCCCGCCAACCCGACTTTCTCCGGCCATACCTGTCCGCCGTACTTGCCACGATTGGCCTAAAGCAGGTCAATTACTTCACCCTCGAGGGCACCGCCAGAGGGGCGGAGTTTCTACAAGCGGCCAGGGCTGCTGCACAGGCTGAAGTGCAAGGGTTCTTCGCCGCGTCTTCCAAGCCGCTACCGCAGGGGCAACACGCATGAGTCGCCTGAACTGGTTTACCGCATCGCCTGGGGCCGCCAAAGCCCTCACTGGGTTGCATCAGTTCGTGGCAACGCAGACCGATCTACCGGCACCCTTGATTCATCTGGTTTTTCTGCGGGTGTCTCAACTCAACGGTTGTGCGCACTGTATTGACCTGCATTCGCGTGATTTGCTCAAGACCGGCATGTCGGTGGATAAACTGCTGTTGGTGCCGGTCTGGCATGAAGCGCACTACCTGTTCTCGGCGCAGGAGCGCTCGGCCCTGGCCTGGGCAGAGGAAGTGACCCGGGTCAGTGAGACGCATGTATCGGATGAGGCCTACGCCGCCGCGTCGGCCGCGTTCACAGAAAAAGATTTGGTCGAGCTCACCGCGGCCATTGCCGCGATGAACGCGTTCAACCGCATGGGTGTCAGCTTCCGCTTGCAACCGGCCGCGAAAGCATGAGGGTTGGTGGCAGGAGTTCAGGCCTGTAGCGGCGACCTCCTGCCCGTGATGCTTAAAGCGTACCGATGCGAGCCAGCGCTTGCTGGAGCTGATCGCTTTGCAGCGTGTCGAAGGGCAGGGCGAAGAATGCTTCGCAACGGGCTGTTATCCGCGCCAACGTGGCGTGGAAAGCCGCGTCGACGGTCGCTGCATCGCCCTCTATATCGGACGGGTCCTCCAGGCCCCAGTGCGCCTTCAGTGCCGTGCCGAAGTACACCGGGCAGGCTTCGCCGGCGGCCTTGTCGCACACGGTGACCACGATGTCGGGCGGGCACCCCTCGAATGCCTCGTTACCCTTGCTGCTCAGGCCCTGGGTCGAAATCCCGGCCTGCTGCAGGGTGGCCAGGCTGCGAGGCAACACCTGGCCCTTGGGAAAACTGCCGGCACTGACGGCTTCAAAGCCGTCAGGCGCCAGGTGATTGAACACGGCCTCGGAAAGGATGCTGCGGCAGCTGTTGGCCGTGCACATGAACAGAACTCGCATGGGGGCTCCTCCGCTTGCTGGCGGACTATCAGAGGCTAAGGCGCAGTGCCAAAGCCGAAAGGGTGATCAACAGCACGGGCAGGGTCAGCAAAATGCCGACCTTGAAGTAGTAACCCCAGGTTATACGCACGCCTTTGCGCGCCAGCACATGCAGCCAGAGCAGTGTTGCCAGGCTGCCGATAGGGGTGATTTTCGGGCCCAGGTCGCAGCCAATCACATTGGCGTAGATCATCGCCTCGCGCACCAGGCCTTGCGCTTCGCTGGCCTGGATCGACAACGCGCCGACCAGCACGCTGGGCATGTTGTTCATGACCGAAGACAGCAACGCTGCGATCACGCCGGTGCCCAGGGTGGCACTCCACAGCCCTTGTTGCGCCAGGCGGTCGAGCAGTTGGGTGAGCATGTCGGTCAGGCCGGCATTTTTCAGCCCGTAGACCACCAAGTACATGCCGAGCGAGAAAATCACCACCTGCCAGGGGGCCTCGCGCAGCACGCGGCGGGTCGCAATGCGCTGCCCGCGCGCGGCGACCGCGAACAGTAGGGCGGCACACACGGCTGCCACTGCACTGATCGGGATACCCAGTGGCTCAAGGGCGAACAGGCCCACCAGCAATGCCAGCAACACCCAACCCCCGACCGTGAAGGTGGCACGGTCGTGGATCGCTTCGCCGGGCGTTTTGAGGGCTGCAACGGTGTAGTGCTGCGGTATGTCACGGCGAAAGTACAACGACAGTACCACCAGCGTCGCGGCGACGCTGGCCAGGTTCACCGGCACCATCACCGAAGCGTACTCGGCGAAGCCCAACCCGAAGTAATCGGCCGAAACGATGTTCACCAGGTTGGAGACAACCAGCGGCAGGCTGGCGGTATCGGCGATAAAGCCGGCGGCCATGACGAAAGCCAGCGTCGCAGCCGGCGAGAAACGCAGTGCCAGCAGCATCGACATGACGATGGGGGTGAGGATAAGCGCCGCACCATCGTTGGCGAACAATGCCGACACGGCAGCACCGAGGAGTATGCAGAAGGCGAACAGGCGGTAGCCGCTGCCATTGGCCCAGCGCGCCACATGCAGGGCTGCCCATTCGAAAAACCCGGCTTCGTCGAGCAGCAGGCTGATGATGATGACGGCGATGAACGTGAACGTGGCGTTCCAGACGATGCCCCAGACCGCCGGGATGTCGTGCAGCGAAACGGCACCTGTGGCAAGGGCGATGACCGCGCCGAGCGCGGCGCTCCAGCCAACGCCAAGCCCTTTGGGCTGCCAGATGACCAGGGTAAGGGTGAAAACGAAGACTGCAATGGCGACCAGCATAGGGTTCTTTCTCGTTGTTGATCAGCAGCAGGCAGAGCCCCGGACAGGGCGGCCATCCATGTTCTGCAGGCGTTGGGTGTTGTGTGCCAACCATTGCTCGTTGGCCTGTAGCGTCGCCTGCAGAACCGCGTTGACCCAAGTGGGCAGGTCCGGGTTGAGGCGGTAATACACCCATTGCCCCTGGCGTCGGTCCAGCAACAGGCCACTGCTGCGTAGCTGGGCCAGGTGGCGGCTTATCTTCGGCTGGCTGTCGTTCAGCGCGCACATCAACTCGCAGACGCAAAGTTCACCCAGGTTGGCGATCAGCAGGGTGGCGCGGGCACGGGTTTCGTCGGCCAGGCATTTGAACACTTCAGGTGGGGTAATCATGGCAGGGTCTTTACATATGGAAATCCGAATATACGTATTTCCATATGTAGTGTCCAAGCGGATTTGTGATCTGCCGCCGCGGCCGCACCTTGTCATTTGCCGGGGCTTGAGGCAGGGTCGAGGGCAATGACGTCCCTGCCAAAGGAGCCAGCCCATGTCAAAGCTTTATCCCAGTGTCGACCCCGAGGGTTTGATCGAGTACTCGGTGGTGTACACCGACCGCTCCCTCAACCATATGTCACAGGCATTTCAGGGCGTGATGAAGAACATCTCCGGCACCTTGAAACAGGTGTACAACGCCCAGGGCGTGGCCGTGGTGCCGGGCAGTGGCACGTTTGGCATGGAAGCGGTGGCGCGGCAGTTCGCCACTGGCCAGCAGTGCCTGGTGATCCGCAACGGCTGGTTCAGTTATCGCTGGAGCCAGATTCTCGAGATGGGCAACATTCCGGCGGCTACCACGGTGCTGAAAGCCAGGCCGGTGGAAACCGGGCGCCAGGCGGCCTATGCGCCACCGCCGCTGGATGAAGTGCTGGCGGCGATTGCGGCGCACAAACCGCAGGTGGTCTTTGCCCCGCATGTCGAAACGTCATCCGGGATCATGCTGCCCGACGATTACCTGCGCGCGGTGGGTGAGGCCGTGCACGCAGTGGGCGGCTTGTTCGTGCTGGACTGCATCGCCTCCGGCGCGGTGTGGGTCGATATGCACACGTGCGCCGTCGACCTGCTGCTCAGCGCGCCGCAGAAGGGCTGGAGTGCTTCCCCATGCTGCGCCCTGGTGATGTTCAGTGCCCTGGCCCTGCAACGCATCGAGCAGACACAGAGCAGCAGTTTTGCCTGCGACCTGAAAAAGTGGCTGCAGATCATGCAGGCTTATGAGCAGGGCGGGCATGCCTACCACGCGACCATGCCCAGCGATGCGCTGGCGCGGTTCAACGGCGTGATGAACGAGATGCGCGCCTACGGCTTCGACACACTGCGCGCCGAGCAACAGGCCCTTGGCAAGCGGGTGCGCGCCCTGTTGACCGGCAAAGGCATCAAGAGCGTGGCCGCCAGCGGTTTCCAGGCCCCGGGTGTAGTGGTGAGCTACACCGATGATGATGCCATCAAGAACGGCAGCAAATTTGCCGACCACGGGCTGCAGATCGCCGCTGGGGTGCCGCTGCAGTGCGATGAGCCGGCAGATTTCCAGACTTTCCGCATTGGCCTGTTCGGGCTGGAAAAACTGCAGCATATCGAGCGCACCGTCAGCACGCTGGAGCAGGCGCTGGAGGAGGTGCTGGCGGAATAAGGGTTCCCGCCAACCCCCCCGCAACCCGCAAGCTGTGGGCAATATCGTTACCGCAGCGCCAATGCTGCACGGCGGCTTCGTCATCGGCAGCGAAGCCAGGCTGGCGTGCGGCGAACGCTACGGCATCGGCATGCGCCTTGAGCTTGGGCCAGCTGGCGAAGCCGGCTTCGCGGGCCACCAGCCATTGGGTATCGGCAAGGCGATAATGGGGGCCAGGCAGGCCAAGGGTGCGCAACTGTTCTCGGGCGTCGTCGGCCTGGTGGTGCTTCAGGGCGTTGAGCAAACGCTTGGCGCGTTTGCGCAAAGCGGCAAGATCGAGCAGGCCATGGTGGCGGGATGCATGGATGGTGGGCATGCCAACTCCTTTGAGGCTCGGTCCGCCGACAAGCCTGGAGCTGGTATGGAAACAGGTTATCGCATGGCTCGGGTAACCCCTTTGCGCGGACCGCAGGCGCAGCCAGCGCCAAGGCCAGACTTTACCCGCATCGCGGCTTGGCTGGCAAACCCAGGCTTTCCCGGCCGAGCCCGCCAACGCATGCGCTGCCAGGCACCGCGCGGGTTGCTTGGCGAGGACCCGCTTGCAGGCAACATCTGTTCGGTTACCGCCCACAAGCATGCCTGAGCACCTCAAGCCGGCGCCGCGCCGCTCCGATAGCAGCACACCCACCGTCGAATCATCGATCAGAAGTGGTGCCAACCAGGAGTACTGCCCGCATGCTTGCCAACTTGAAGATCCGCACCGGAATGTTCTGGGTATTGTCGCTGTTCAGCCTGACCCTGCTGTTTTCCACCCTCAGTGCCTGGCGAGCGGCGGTTGGCAGTGACCAGCAGATCACCGAACTGGACCAGACTGCGCACCAGTCGGACCGCTTGAACAATGCCTTGCTGATGGCCATTCGTTCCAGCGCCAACGTGTCGTCGGGCTTCATCGAGCAACTCGGCGGCCACGACGACAGTGCTGCCAAGCGCATGGCACTGTCGCTCGAGTTGAACGAAAAAAGCCAGAAGCTGGTCGACGAATTCGTCGAAAACAGCCGCGAGCCGGCCCTGCGCACTTTGGCGACCGAGTTGCAGGCGACCTTCGCCGAATACGCCGCCGCGGTGGCCGGGCAGCGTGAGGCCACCCGCCAGCGCTCGCTGGAGCAATATTTCAAGGTCAACGTCGACGCCGGTAACGCCATGGGCCGGTTGCAGGCGCTACGTCAGCAACTGGTTGGCGAATTGGGCCAGCGTGGCCAGCAGATCATGCTCGAATCCGATCGCCGCCTGGCCCGTGCGCAGTTGCTCAGCCTCGGCCTGCTGGCGCTGACCTTGGCCCTGGCAGCCCTGTGCTGGGGCTTCATCGCCCAGCGAGTGCTGCACCCCCTGCGTGAGGCCGGCCAGCACTTCCAGCGTATTGCCGGGGGCGACCTGAGCGTGCCAGTGCAGACACAAGGCAGTAACGAGATCGGCCAGCTGTTCCACGAGTTGCAGCGCATGCAGCAAAGCCAGCGCGACACCCTGGGCCAGATCGGGCGCTGTGCCAGGCAACTGGACGAAGCCGCCACTGCGCTGGACGCGGTAACCGAGCAAAGCGCCAACAACCTGCGCCAACAGGGGCTGGAGCTGGAACAGGCAGCCACTGCCGTGACCGAAATGACCACCGCCGTGGAGGAGGTTGCACGCAATGCGATCAGCACCTCGCAGACCACCAGCGAGTCCAATCAGCTAGCCACGCAAAGCCGCCGCCAGGTCAGCGACAATATCGACGGCACCGAGGCCATGACCCGCGAGATCCAGACCAGCAGTACCCACCTGGAGCAGTTGGTGGGGCAGGTGCGCGATATCGGCAAGGTGCTGGAAGTGATCCGCTCGGTCTCCGAGCAAACCAACCTGCTGGCGCTGAACGCCGCCATCGAAGCGGCGCGTGCCGGGGAGGCGGGCCGCGGCTTTGCCGTGGTGGCCGATGAAGTGCGTACGCTGGCCTACCGCACGCAACAGTCGACCCAGGAAATCGAGCAGATGATCGGCCGCGTACAGGCCGGCACCGAAGCGGCAGTGGCGTCGATGCAGGCCAGCACCCACCGTGCGCAGTCGACCCTGGACGTCACCCTGGCCTCGGGGCAGGTGCTGGAGGGTATCTACAGTGCGATTGGCGAAATCAACGAACGCAACCTGGTCATCGCCAGCGCCGCCGAAGAGCAGGCGCAAGTTGCGCGCGAAGTGGACCGCAACCTGCTGAACATCCGTGAACTGTCCAACCATTCGGCGGCCGGGGCGCAGCAGACCAGCGCTGCGAGCAAGGCGCTGTCGGGCCTGGTGGGGGAGATGACGGCCTTGGTCGGGCAGTTCAAGCTTTGAACGCCTTCGGCCCAGAACATTTACGAGCCTCGCAGAGATCGAGCGGCCCTCGCGCAGCGCTCGGTCTCTCGGCACGCGCCTGTCATCCAAAACTCAGGCGACATTTCCTACGTTACGCCGGGAAGTGCTGGACTTCTCGCAGAATCGGTTCCCCGCTAGCGTTCATGTCTTCAGTTTGCCGGAAGACAAGGACCTCTTCATGCATCGCCCACCTCAAGGCCGCGGGGCCTTCTGTTGCTACCGATTTCGCCTGAGCGCTGGGCAGCGCCGGAGTGCTGCAGTCGCTCGACAGCCTTGTCTCAAGGTGGTAGCCGGGAGTCCGCGTGCCTAGCCAGTCCGATCTGCGGTTCAGCTTCGAGGCCCTGGCCGGCCGGGTTGAGTTCGAAGTGGTTTCGTTCGAACTCGACGAGGCCATCAGCGCGCCGTTCCAACTGCATCTGGAACTGATCAGTTTCGACGCAGATGTCGACTTCGGCCTGCTGCTCGACAAGCCCGTGCTGTTCACGGTCTGGCGTGGCGAGCAGCCGCTGCGCCATGTGCACGGCCTGGTCAGCAGTTTCAGCCAAGGCGAGACCGGCAGGTTTCGTACTCACTACCACGCGTTGGTAGAGCCGCAACTGGCCCGCGCCAGGCTGCGTTCGAACTGGCGCATCTTCCAGCACAAGACTGTGCCGCAGATTATTGAACTGATGTTGCAGCGCCAGGGCATCAACCGCTTCGAAATCAAGAGCCTCGGCGATCATCAGGTCCGCGAATTCTGCGTCCAGGCCGGTGAAACCGACCTCGACTTTATCGCCCGGCTGGCAGCCGAAGAGGGCTTTGTCTACCGCTTCGAGCACACGCCACAACAGCACCGCCTGGTCATTACCGATCGGCTGCTGGCGTTTGGCACTATCAGCCGGGGCGCGGTCCGGGCCGATAATCCACAAGCGGTAGATGAGGGTGATATCGGTCCCGACCACGTGCTGTATCACGCCAACAGCGGTGGTGATCAGGCCGTGCCGTGCCTGCGGCGCCTGCGTTACAGCGAGCAGGTCCGCAGCACCCGGCAGGTGCAGCGGGACTACACCTTCACCCACCCGCGCTACCGCAAGGAGCATCGGGCCGCTGACAGCAGCATTCCCCATCAAACGCTGGCCTACGAGCGTTTCGACTACCCTGGGCGCTACAAGCGGGACGCGGTCGGCGTACCGTTCACGGCCACGCGCCTCGCGGCGCTGCGCCACGACGCGCATGTTGCCGAGGTGCAGGGCGATGATGTGCGCCTGCAACCAGGGCTGAGTTTCACGCTTGTCGGGCACCCGCGCGCAGACCTGAACGTGCATTGGCGGCCGATCCGCGTGCACCATGAAGGCGTGCAGTTCACCAGCCTGCAGGAAGAGGCAGGCAGCGCCGACCAGGGCACCCGCTACGTGCAGCGTGCCATACTGGTGCCGGGCACTCGCGAATGGCGCCCGGCACCCCTGGCCAAACCCCATATCGATGGCCCGCACATGGCCACCGTGGTCGGCCCGCCCGGCGAAGAGATCTACTGTGACGAGTGGGGCCGGGTCAAGGTCAGTTTTCCCTGGGATCGGGAGAGCAAGGGCAATGAGTTCAGCTCTTGCTGGGTCCGGGTTTCGCAAAGCTGGGCAGGCGGCAGTTGGGGCTCGATGGCCATCCCGCGCATTGGCCAGGACGTGATCATCCAGTACGTCAATGCCGACCCCGACCAGCCGCTGATCATCGGGCGTACCTACTGCGGTGATCAGCTTCCGCCGTATGACCTGCCGGAGCACAAAACCCGCATGACCATCAAGAGCCAGACCCACAAGGGCAATGGCTTCAATGAGCTGCGCTTCGAGGATGAACTGGGCAGGGAGGAGGTGTTCATTCATGCCCAGCGCGACTACAACACGGTGGTCGGCAACGACGAAACCACGCGTGTCGGGCGCAATCGGCTGGAGCAGGTGGGCAATGATCAGCAACTTAGCATCGGTAACCACTATCGCCAGGAAACCGGGGGCAACCACAACCAGTTCATCGGGCAGAACTGCCAGGTCGAGATCAAGCATGACCTGACGCACCAGGTCGGTAACAACCGCAATGAAGCGACCCTGGGCTGTCAGCAGGTTCTCATCGGCAAGGACAGCGCCTTGGTGGTCAAAGGTGCTCAACGGGTCGAAGTCGGCAATGGCATGCAGCAGCGCACTACGGTGTATCAGCTGCATGCCAGTGAGCGCATAGAGTTGAAAACCCCAGGTGGCTGCATCGTGCTGGACCGGCGCGGTATTACCCTCAATGGCCAGACACTGAACCTGATGGGGCAAACCCAGGCGACTGCGCAGGGGGCAGGCAGCGCTACGTCGCTGACATTGACGCCGAACGCTGCCAGCACCTGTGAGGGAAAGCTCTGATGACGGCTGATGAACTGGCCCACGTGATCGAACAGCAGCATGCGCCCACCCTGTACAGCTATGTGTTGGTCGACCCCCTCGCGCCCGAGGACAAAGGCGATCCAGCCTTGCTCGCCCAGCTTCGCGAGGCATTGGGGGCGAGCGCTTTGATGCATGTACCCAGACCCGACCTGGCGCATGTGCCGCACCTGCATCCTGTACTGGTATGCCTGGCTGTGCCCGGTGCCCTGCCCAGCCGCGCAATATTGGAATTGACCGCCCGGGCAGCCGTGCGTGGGTTGTTTCAGCCAAGGCGCTACGTATGCGGCTGGGTGTTCAGTGAACAGCCAGCGGCCGACATCGCAGCTCACCTCAGTTGCTTGTGCCGGTTACCCGACAGGGCCCAGGCACTGAGCTTCTATCCGGTCAACGAGCCGATACGCCTGGAGCTGCTTGCAGCAACGTTCAAGCAAGGGGAGCGTGCGCCGTGGTGGCCCATCAGCCGCTGGTTGTTCCTCAACAGCAGTGGGCAGTTGCTGAACCTCAAGGGGCAGAGCGGGCGGCGCTGTCTGCTGCCCGCGTCTGCCTGGCGCATGCAAGCGGATGGAGCATTGGTCGAGCGCGTATTGCGGAGCTTGAGCGCTCTGCGAGCAGGCGTGAACAATAGCTTTCAGTGTCAGATACCGTCGTTTGCGGCTGTACGAGCCGGCAACCATATCCAGGAAGCACGCGCCTTGGGCTTGACCGACTCGGAAGATATCGTGGTGCTGGCCCTGCACCAGCTGTGCATTCATCCCCAGCTAACCTCCCTTGCCGCCGTGCGCGGCCTGATAGATGTAGCCTGCCAAGAGCAGCGCGCGCTAGCGCCGTTGCTTGCCCGCTACTCCGAGGCGCATTGGCGGCACCTGATCCAACTCCTGCCGGAAGCGGAGCGCCTTGCATGACCATCAGTCAACGAATCGCCCTGGCTGTCGCTGAAGCCGGGCTGCCGCATGACCACTGCATGGCTTGTCAGCGCCAGGGGCTGCCCATTCTGCCCCTGCGCCGTGCGCTGGTCCCGGATACCCGACCGGAGTGCGTCACTACCGTGGCGGGGCATTTGCACATCTGCGCCAAGCCTGGCCTGCGCACGTTACGCACGGGCTACCTGTATGTCTTGCTTGACCAGCAGGTCTGGCAAGCCTACGCCGTCAGCGCACAGGGCCATCTGCGACGCTTTGACCCCTATGCGCCCCCAGCTGGCCCACCTGGGCCACTGCCGGAAAAATGTGCGCAGGAAAACCACGATATTCCCGCGGCCTTCGTCACGATCGACACCGACAAATACAACAGTGCCTGGCTGGCCTTTTCCAGTGATGCCTGGCCGGTGAGCGTGCTGAACGCCTACAAGCAAGGCGTGGCACCAAGGCACCGCTTCGTAGGGATTGATCTGACCCAGGCGCGTACCCATCCGCAATTGCTGGGCCTGGCGATGACGGCCGACCAGTTGCAAGTTGACACCCAGGTGTTCGAGTACAGCCAGCAGGCGTGCGCACCGTTCGACAGCGTGCATGGTTTCCACAGTCGTTGGCTGCGCAGGTTTGCCCTGCGTGGTTACGTGGTCAATGCATCGGACCGCCACCAGTTGGCAAACGGTGTGTTGGCGCTGGTGCTGGACGACACCGTAGGTCTCATCCAGGAATATAACCACCAGCGGCTGAGCTGGGTAGTGAAGCGCCAGGTCTGGCGTGAGGACCCACTACGCGCGTACCAGTTGCAGACGTCGCAGATAGTACAGGTGATCCGCGCCACGCACCGGGAGTGGGCGGCACAAGGGGTGCCGTCGCTGCAGCCGGTGACCGGCGACGGGCCACCAATTTTCGTGGACCCGGCAGTCGAGCGACAGCGTTTGGTCGAGCGTGCGCAGCTGGAAAGTGATGCCCGTCTAGAAGAGCGCTACCACGAGCCGCAGCGGGCTGCTTTCCAAGCTGAGTACGAGGCGCAGGATGCCGAGTTCCAGCGCTACATCGACCAGGACGCGCAGGCCTATGTTGCATTATTCGATACCCCGATGTTCAAGGTGGCCGAGCGCCACGACTATGACGGCCGTGATCGCGAGTCCGGTGTGGCCTATACCAAGACCATGGGGCTGTGCTTGGGCGGTGGTGTCACAGAGGCCGTGGTGGCCAGCCTTGAACCCCGCCAGCCCCCAGCCGGTACCAGCGAACGGCTGTGGCAGGTATGGCTACAAAACCCCGACAGCCCTCCCTACCGCGCGCTGCTGATGCGTGACAACGCTTTGCTGGCCGCGCTGTTCCCCAGTTTTTCAGGTGACCAGGCAATCAACTGGAACGACAGCGACAAGCTCTTCGGAATGTTGAGCAAGGTCATCGCCAGCGACGATGCCGGTTTACGCATGCGAAATAGCTTGAAGCAGGCCATCGCCGAAACGCAGAGCGCGGTGAATGCCGCCAGTCAACGCCTGGCGCCTAGCCTCGGGCCAGGCATTCACAACGCTGTTCGGCACCTGAACAGCGCAACCCAGTTTCTTTACAACGGGGTGCAACTGATCGAGCTTGAAGTGAAGATGAAGCTGGGCGAGTACTACGCCTTGCAGAGTGCGCACTTACGCCAGTTGCAGCACCGCGCAAATGCCTCCCTCGCTGAGGCGAGAGACCGTATGTATCGCAGTGTCGATGACTTTGAAGTCGGTTCGCTCAAGGCGATGCGCAAGGTTCGGCCGATCCTGCAGCACGGGTTGATGAGCCTTGCGCTGCTCGACCCTCGGCTGACCAACACCGTGATCAGTGTCACGGTCTGGGTCGAGGGCACGGCTGCGCAAGTGCATGGCCGGTTAGTCGAAGCGGCCAGCATCAAGCTGACTCAGGCGAGCAGTGCGGCGCACGCGGCCATGGTGGATATCTCGGTCGCGGCAGGTACCCTCGACAGCAATGCCCGCAAGTTGCTTGACGGGATGAAGATAACTGCGCACCAGGCCAGCCAGCTGGTGCGTAACGGTTTCTCAGGCCTGCGCGGGGCTGCAGGCAGTTGGGAGGTGCTACTCGGGATCGGTGGGCTGTATTTGCAGTATGACAGCCTGACCAGGAATCAGGAAAAGGCCGAGGCAGAGATTGGGCCCAAGGCGTACGAGGCCAAATTGGCGCTGCAGGGTTCGCAACTGGGTGTGCTTGGGGGGCAAATCGAATTGGTGGGGCTTGTTCTGCGAACGAGCATTCGTCATCCGCAAGCGCCCTGGGCGAAGGGAGCCGCCGTTGTAGGAGGTTTCCTCATAAGTTTAGGCGCATTGATAAGTTCAGTGGCTGGGGTGTTTGACGTTGCCCAAGCGTTTGCCGCATCAAAACGCGCCGTCAAGTTGGGTAGCATTTTGTCGAGCAAACAATACGCTCTATCAGGCGTGCTTTATCTGGGTGGTTCTGCAGCGTTTGCACTGGCGGTCGCGTCACCTTTGATTGCAGGGCCTTTGGGCGTTGCCATAGTACTGACACTCTCCGCTTACACTTATAGAAGGATGGCGGAAAACAACGAGCTCAACCCTCTTGAGTTATGGCTCAGTCGTAGTTTGTTTGGCAAGGGTGGCGAAATTCCTAACGTTCGTTGGGATTCGGTGGCGTGGGCAGATATAGCCATTGCGGAGCTTAATGCTGCAACTCTTGGACTTCAAATTGGACTGCATTTCGACTCGGTTCTGGTCAGCGATATCGCAATGCGCAAATTCGGTGGGGTGGCCGGCTTGGCTGTTGAGCAAAAAATAAAATTTCAAATTAGCTTGCCCCGGTATGACGAGGTCAATTCAGGGTACGATTGGGCGTTACTAGTACATCGCGCAGGTGATGGCGAGTTTCCTGACTGCCATAGTGGAGAGTTGGTAGCATCCGGCAGCCGTAATTCTGACTGCCCGGAGTTTCTCACCCAAACAAACAAGTTTTCAAATTTCGCCGCTCCACGTTTTCCGGACTATCGCCCCGATGTTTCATTGATGGAAAGTGTGCATGCGCATCCAGAAAGCGCGCCGTCATTAGAATTGACTGGTGTGATAGCGCTAATGCCGACCGCTGGTGCGCACACCATTAAATCGGCCACACTGACGGTTGCGTATTGGCCAGATAAAAATATTTCAAGCGCACGCCTCGAAAGTCGGGTGCAGGCGGAGAATGCATGAGCGTCAAGCACAGACCATTAGCATATCGGCAATTGGGTTGGAGTCATGATTTACCCGGTATCGAAGAAAGGCCAACGTTCAAGCATGAACCACAAAAAATTAACCCCCCGCCCAATTATTACGATGATGTCTATTTGGAGTTGCCAAGGGCTACTATTCGTCCGCGGGGGCTAGGTGCGCTGATAGGCTCTGCGGCTCTTATTGCGGGTGGTGGAATGACGTTGTTCACGTATTGGCTGGTTTTCGACAATTGGCAGGGGGACTGGATAACGAATATTGTTATCTTGCTTGCGCCGCTACTCGTGGCGTGGGTGCTATCGCCCTACATCAAGCTTGATTTTGTGCTTCCAAGAGACGAGCCCATTCGTTTCAATAGGCTGCGTCGAAAAATTTATCTTTACCAATACAGGTTCAATCGATTCTTTGTTTGCAGCCGAAAGCATTGGGGCGTGAAACCCGTTGCCTACAACTGGGATGACGTTACCGCCGAGGTTTACCGAATCTACGCCCCCGGCCACGGCGGTCTGATCGAAAACGTCATGCTGTCGGTCCGTAACCCGGAAACCAACGAAGTCATTGACCGCGTGTTTTTCAGCCACGACCTCTACCACGGCGAGGCCTACTGGGCCATCGCCAAACTGTTCATGCAGCAAGGCCCCGAGGCCCTCCCGAAGTTCGTACACCCCGCGCGCGACTGGAATGATGATGATGGTCTGAGCCACATGCACTGCCTGGCGCCGAAGGTTTACTGGCCAGTGGCGATCGATCGCGAATCACGTACCGCACCGCACGCAGGCGAAGCGCGATGAAACCTGTTGTGCTTGTCGGTCATCGACATCTCTGCCCATTGCATGGCGCTAACCAGGTCGAGAGCGGGAGTGCTGGGTATACATTCAACGGCAGCGCAGTGGCCAGGGTGGGGGACCGAACTACCTGCGGTGCGGTAATCGAAAGCGGGGCCGAGCACTTCCTGATCGAGGGGGCTGCTGTCGCGCGCAAGGGGGATAGGACTGATCATGGCGGCGTGCTGGACGAAGGGGATGCAGGCTGGTTGCTGGAGTGAGGCGACTTGCGCGCACTGCATGGCTGGCGTGCATCACCGCCCAGTCTTGCTGATCTTTTTGCCGGCCTGCGCGGCCACTTCCAGCGCCTGGCCGTCCCGCTGCTTGCCTTGGCGTGCCAGGCCCTCGAGCTGGGGTATCAGCATGCCTTCCGGCAAGTGCCGCCAGAACCGCCCCGGCATGTGCAGGCGCAGGGCATCAGGGTTGAGGCGGGCAGGGTTGAACGTATGGCGGTAATAGGTACGCCATAGCTCGGCCCCTGGGTCTTCGGCACTGCGCGCCCACTGCCGCCATTGCGCCGGGCAGTGCCGTTGATAGTCGAACCCGGCACCGTCGAAGCGAATGCCATCCTGAGGCGTAGCGATCAGCCAGCGCAACTTGCCCAGGCGGTCGGCGAAGTGTGCACTGGCGCTCTGCATAACATCATGTGCCGGCTCGTGGTAAGCCACCAGGTCCAGTTGCAACTGCCCAGCCACCGCTTCGGGCAGCGGCACGAAGCGTACAAAGGCATGCAAATGATGGGCTTCGCGCGTTACCTGCTTGATGCGCCGTTGCAACTCACTGCCCAGGCGGTCCCCCGCCAGCATTGCGGTGCGGTCGCCGTGGGCGACACGCCACAGCACTTCGTACAGCAGGTTCCAGCGTTGCTCGCCACGGTAGCGAGAGGCCAGTTCCAACTGACCCAACAATTGGGCCGGGACTTTGGCCCGGAAGGGGCCAGGGCCGGTAGGCAGCGCTGCGGGTACAGCCAGCAAATCCGCCATGGGGCCCTGGTTCCAGGTGATTTCCGAAGGGTCGATGCCATGCCCCAGCAACACCCGCGCCTGTTCACGCCATGTGGCGAACAGGTCGTCGCAGTCGAGCGCAATCACCCCCACAACCCCATTTGCACCGGCGCCTGCGGTTCGCGCAGGCGTGCACGCAGCAACCCGCTGCGCAGTTCGGCCTGTGCCGGGCGGTAATCGCTGGTGACGATGAACGGGCGCGCCTTGTCCAGTACGCAGCGCAGCTGAATCAGGTCGTCATAGCGGATACGCCGTTCCCGGCGCAAGGCCACCAGGCGCTGCACGCTGCGCAGGCCAATGCCGGGGATGCGTGCCAGCAGTGCCGGCTCTGCGCGGTTCACGTCCAATGGGAATACCTCGCGGTTGGCCAGCGCCCAGGCCAGCTTGGGGTCGATGTCCAGTGCCAGGTTACCGTGCTGACCCAGCAGCTCACCCGCCTTGTAGCCGTAGCCCCGGAGCAGGAAGTCAGCCTGGTACAAGCGGTGCTCGCGCAACAGTGGGGGGGCGGCCAATGGCACGCTGCCTGGACTGTCGGGGATCGGGCTGAACGCGGAATAGTACACCCGCTTGAGGCCGTAACCCTGGTAAAGCGATTCGGCATTGCGCAACAAGGTGCTGTCATCGGTGCTGTCGGCACCGACGATGACCTGGGTACTTTGCCCCGCCGGGGTAAAGCGCGGTGCCCTGGGTTCATTGGCTACGGCTTGCTGCCCCTGGTGAATGACGCCCATGGCCTGGCGAATGGTGTGTGCCTGCTTTTCAGGCGCCAGGCGCTTGAGGCTGTCGTCGGTCGGCAGTTCGATGTTGACGCTGAGCCGGTCGGCCAGGCGCCCGGCTTCTTCGATCAGCAGCGGGTCGGCGTCGGGGATGGTCTTCAGGTGGATGTAGCCGCGGAAGTTGTGTTCTTCGCGCAACAGCCGGGCCACGCGAATCAGCTGCTCCATGGTGTAGTCCGCCGAACGGATGATGCCAGAGCTGAGGAACAGGCCGCTGATGCAGTTGCGTCGATAGAAATCCAAGGTCAGGCGCACTACCTCTTCCGGGCTGAAACGTGCCCGAGGCACGTTGCTGGAGCGGCGGTTGACACAGTACTGGCAGTCGTATAGGCAAAAATTGGTCAGCAGCACTTTCAGCAGCGACACGCAGCGGCCGTCGGGCGTATAGCTGTGACAAATACCCATGCCATTGGTAGCACCCAGGCCATCGCCACCGCGCGAATTGCGCTTGGGCGCGCCGCTGCTGGCGCAGGAAGCGTCGTACTTGGCAGCGTCGGCCAAAATACCGAGTTTGGCGATGAGTTGCATGGGGGCGTCTCGCTGTACTGAATATTCATACAGTATTTTGAGATCTTACGGATTGCAAGAGGTTGTTCGCCATACCCGACTACTTTCGTCAGAAACATCCCTATTGCTGGGCCACGGTCCACAGCTGCTGGCGAAGCCAGCGCCGCAAGGGATCGGCATGGGTACGCGCATGCCAGATCTGCATCACCTCCACGGGCGGCAGCTCCAGCGGTAGCGGGAACATGCGCAGGTCCTCGTCACGGTCGATAGCTTCGAGGGCCAGCGAGCGCAGGCAGGTCAGAAGCAGGTCGGTACCCCGCAGCAAGCGCATGGGTGCGATGAAGCTGGACAGGCCTGCCACCACCCGGCGTTGCTTGCCCTGGCTGTGCAGGGCGCGATCAACCAGCCCATCAAGGTCACCGGTCAGGGTGGTGAGCAGATGGTCGCTGGCCAGAAATGTGTCCAGGTCCAGGCCGCAACCCAGGCCTGGATGGTTGCGCGAGGCAAGCACTACGAACTGCTCCCTGAGCAGCCGCTGCTGATGGAAGGTGTCGGGCAGGTCGGTGTAGAAGCCGGCGACAGCCAGGTCACAGGTGCCTTTTTCCAGCGCTTCTCGGGGTAACGCGCCCCGGGTGTTGTGTGTAACCAGCGTCAGGTTGGGCGCTTGGCTGCGCAGTATTGGTAACAGCCTGGGCAGCAGTGTCTGCTCCACATAATCGGTGCTGTACAGGTGTACGCGGGCAGGGCGGGCGAGAAAGTCTTGCCCCTCGCAGCGTTCATAGAAGCCTTCCAGGCCCGCTACCAGGCGTTCTACCTCAGGCGCCAGCTCATGCGCCCGCGGTGTGGGGGTAAGCCCTCTGGGCGCACGCACGAACAGGGGGTCGCCAAGCTGGTCTCGCAATTTGCCGAGCTTGTGGCTGAGTGCGGGCTGGCTGAGCGCCATCCGTTGGGCGGCGAGCGTGGCGCTGCGCTCCTGGTAAAGCACATGGAACAGATAGAGCAGGTTCAAGTCCTTGTTGGCGATATTCATATTCCGAATGGCAGCCATGATAACTTTAGAATTATCGAATCATAGCCGTAGCGGTAGGATTCCCCCAGTGATGACTGACCCGGAGCTGCCAATTACACCTTGCGCTCCGCCACTTAGGTATTGCAGGCGCTTGCCTGATCAGGAGTTGACGCATGAAGAAGCTGACCACACTGGCGCTGGCAGTCACCGGCGCGTTGCTTGCCGGCGGTGCCCAATCGGCGCCCAAAGGCGAGGTACTGGTGCTGCTGTCCAGCGAACACCAGCTGCCGTTGCAGAACGGCGAACACTACGCCACCGGCTATTATCTCAATGAGTTCGGTGTGCCCGCCGACCAATTGCTCAAGGCTGGCTACCGCCTGGTGCTGGTGACACCCAAGGGTAATGCCCCGCGCGTGGATCCGCGCTCGGTCGACCCACAGTATTTCGCCGGTGATGCCACAGAGATGCGCCGGATTGAAAAGGTGGTGCAGGGCCTGCCAGACATCGGCGATACCCTGTCGGTGAAAGAAGTGCTGGCTGGCGACCTCGACCGCTATGCCGGGCTGTTCATCCCCGGCGGCCACGCGCCTTTGATCGACTTGGCCAATAACCCGGATGTCGGCACCTTGTTGCGGCATTTCCACCAGGCAGGCAAACCCACAGCGGCTATCTGCCACGGCCCGATCGCTTTGCTGTCGGCGCAGCAGGACCCGGTCGGCTACCAGGCCGCGCTGGCGCGTGGGGAGCCGGCTGCAGCCACAGACTGGGTGTACCAGGGCTACAAGATGACCATCTTCTCTGACCCGGAGGAGCAGGTGTTCGAGCGTTCGCTCAAGGACCAGCGCTTGTTGTTCTACCCGGCGAACGCGATGGCGATGGCCGGAGGCGACATGGGTTATGCCAAGGCCTGGCAACCGAATGTGGTGGTGGATCGCGAGTTGATTACCGGGCAAAACCCGTTCTCGGACAAGGCCCTGGCCAAGGCGCTGCTGGAAAAACTCGGTGAGCGCGCGAAGCTCACGGCCGAGGCCAACTGAAGCGCAAGCGGCCAGCTAAAGCAGAAGGGGCGCCACAGTGGCGCCCCTTCATGTTTACCGCTTAGGCTTCAGCGTCCCAAGGACGATCACCTTTTTCATCCTTGACGCGGGTCGGCAGGCCCATCACGTCCAGCGCCTTGAGGAACGGCTCGGCTGGCAGCTCCTCGACGTTGACCATGCGTTTGGCATCCCACTCGCCACGGGCAACCAGCAGGGCCGCAGCCACTGGCGGTACGCCTGCGGTGTAGGAGATGCCCTGGCTGTCGGTTTCGGCGTAGGCCTCTTCGTGGTCGGCCACGTTGTAGATGAACACTTCGCGCGGTTGACCGTTCTTGGTACCTTTGACCAGGTCGCCGATGCAGGTCTTGCCGGTGTAGCCCGGGGCCAGCGAGGCCGGGTCTGGCAGCACGGCCTTGACCACTTTCAGCGGCACCACTTCCAGGCCTTCGGCCGTTTTCACCGGCTGCTCGCTGAGCAGGCCAAGGTTTTTCAGCACCGTGAACACATTGATGTAGTGTTCGCCAAAGCTCATCCAGAAGCGCACGTTCGGCACGTTGAGGTTCTTCGAAATCGAGTGAACTTCGTCATGGCCGGTGAGGTAGAGGTTTTGCGAGCCGACCACCGGCAGGTCGTCGGTACGCTTGACTTCGAACATGGTGTTGCTGGTCCACTGGCTGTTCTGCCAGCTCCACACTTGCCCGGTGAACTCGCGGAAGTTGATTTCCGGGTCGAAGTTGGTGGCGAAGTACTTGCCATGCGAACCGGCATTGACGTCGAGAATGTCGATCGAATCAATGCTGTCGAAATACTGTTGCTGCGCAAGTTTTGCGTAGCTGTTGACCACACCCGGGTCAAAGCCGACCCCGAGAATGGCGGGGATGTTCTTTTGTTGGCACTCTTCGAGGTGTTTCCACTCGTAGTTGCCGTACCACGGCGGGGTCTCGCAGATCTTGCCCGGCTCTTCGTGGATGGCGGTGTCCAGGTAGGCGACACCGGTATCGATGCAGGCACGCAGCACCGACATGTTGAGGAAGGCGGAACCGACGTTGATCACGATCTGCGACTCGGTCTCTTGGATCAGCGCCTTGGTCGCCTCGACATCGAGGGCATTGAGCGAGAAGGCCTGGATGTCGGCGGGAACCTTGAGGCTACCCTTGGCCTTGACGCTGTCGATGATGGCCTGGCATTTGGAGATGTTCCGTGACGCGATAGCGATACGACCCAGTTCGTCGTTATGCTGCGCGCACTTGTGGGCCACCACCTTGGCGACACCTCCTGCACCAATGATAAGAACGTTCTTCTTCAATTTACCTGTTGCTCCTTACTTGGGAAGCCGGCCTTACGACAGGCTGGAAACGTAGTCTTCAAAACCGAACTCACGGACGACCTCGACGCTGCCGTCGAGTTGCTTGACCGCGATGGACGGCATTTTCAAACCGTTGAACCAGTTTTTCTTGACCATGGTGTAACCGGCCGTGTCTACGAACGACAGGCGATCGCCAATGGCCAATGGGCGGTCGAACTGGTACTCACCGAAGATGTCACCGGCCAGGCACGATTTGCCGCAGACCATGTAGGTGTGCTCGCCGTCGTTGGGGGCCATCTTGGCGTTCAGGCGGTAGATCAGCAGGTCGAGCAGGTGCGCTTCGATCGAGCTGTCGACCACGGCCAGGTGCTTGCCGTTGTACAAGGTGTCGAGCACGGTCACTTCCAGCGAGGCGCTGTTGGTGATGGCGGCTTCGCCAGGCTCCAGGTACACCTGCACCCCGTAGGTTTGCGCGAAGGCCTTGAGGCGCGCGCAGAAGGCGTCTACTGCGTAGTCTTCACCGGTGAAGTGGATGCCGCCGCCCAGGCTGACCCACTCGACCTGGTGCAGCAGGTGGCCGAAGCGCTCTTCGATGTGCGTGAGCATCTTGTCGAACAGGCCGAAGTCACCGTTCTCGCAGTTGTTGTGGAACATGAAGCCAGAGATCTGGCCGATCACCTGCTCGATCTTGGCTGGGTCCCATTCGCCCAGGCGGCTGAACGGCCGGGCCGGGTCGGCCAGCAAGTAGTCGGAGCTGCTGACCTGCGGGTTGACGCGCAGGCCGCGCACCTTGCCTTCGGACTGGTCGGCAAAGCGTTGCAGCTGGCCGATCGAGTTGAAGATGATCTTGTCGCAGTTCTCGAGCATTTCCTCGACCTCGTCGTCGGCCCAGGCCACGCTGTAGGCGTGGGTCTCGCCGGCAAACTTCTGGCGGCCGAGCTTGAGCTCGAACAGGGAAGACGAGGTGGTGCCGTCCATGTACTGCTGCATCAGGTCGAATACCGACCAGGTGGCAAAGCACTTGAGGGCGAGCAGTGCCTTGGCACCGGAGTGTTCGCGCACGTAGGCGATCTTCTCCATGTTGCTGAGCAGCTTGGTTTTATCGATGAGGTAGTACGGCGTCTTGATCATTTAAAGGCCCCCGGCCAGGCCGGCCAAAAAAAGGACACGCATTGTGCCTTCCCTTGCCGCAGATCGAAAGGGCGCAGGGCATTTTTCCTTTGCGTGGCTGCCACTGCCGGGCAGAGTCGCCGGCAGTGTCGGGTTCAGTGATACACGGCAAAGGAAACAGACAGATGACAGCCCGTATCAGTCGACCTGTCGCAACCACGCCTGTATCTGTTCCAAAGTGGCGGTAGCACCCCCGCATACCACCACCAGCACGTTCGAGTAACGCGCCATGGCGCTGGCGTCGTAGGCCAGCGCCAACGCGGCGCCACAGGCGGGCTCCACCAGTAGCCGATGGTCTTGCAGAAAGCGTTCGCAAGCCTGCAGCGCGGCACGGTCGCTGACCAGGTGGCTGTGTACCGGTTGCCGACGCGTACAGGCCAGCGCCTGTTCGGCCACCCGCTTGGCACCCAGCGAGCCGGCGATCGAGGCAATGCGCGGCAACGCCACGGTGTGCCCGGCTTGCATGGCCGCGTGCAGCGAGGCAGCGCCGGTCGTCTCCACGGCCAGCACCGGCACGTCCGCCCAGCCATTGCGTTGCAGCCCCTCGACCACGCCGCTGAGCAGCCCGCCACCCCCCACCGACAGCACGACCGCATCGGGCTTGAAGCCGGTCGCAACCACTTCGTCGACCAGGCTGGCATGCCCGGCCCATAGCAGCGGGTCGTCGAAGGGGTGAATGAAGGCATCGCCAGCGCCTACCAGGGTCAGTGCCAGTTCGTTGGCTTCCTGCCACGAGCTGCCGTGTACCAGTACCTTGGCATTTTCCAGGCGCAGCAGTTCCTTGGCCCGTTCGGTGGTGGTCTCGGGCACCACCACGGTCACCGGCACCCCCAGTTTGCGCCCGGCGTAGGCCACCGCCAGGCCGGCATTGCCCCCCGAGGACGACACCAGGTGCCTGGCACCCCGCGCGTAGTGAACCTCGCAGGCGTGGCCCACCCCGCGCAGCTTGAACGAGCCACAAGGCTGCAGGGCGTCAAGCTTGAGCCAGATGTTGCGCCCGGCAGCCAGCGACAGCGGGCGTGATTCGATCAGGGGCGTAGGGATGTGCAAGGTCATAGGCTGGCTCCGCGCAATTGTTCGAGGTAGTTGTAGATGGTGTAGCGGGTCACGCCGAGTGCGCTGGCGGCCTTCTCGACGCCGCCTTTGACCATGAACAGGCCACGCTCCTGCATCACGCGCACAGCTTCGAGCTTGGCCTGCTTGTTCATTCGCCCTTGGCCGTTGCGCTGCAGTGCGCCCTGGATGATTTCGCTCATCAGCAGCGCCATGTCGGCAGGCTCGGTGGCGGTCGGCGTAGCGCCCAGGGGCTGGAAGTGCTGGAGGAACTGCATGGCCGCGTCCAGGCCGGTAACATCGGTGTTCACACACAGGCTGGCAAACGGGTGCCCGCTGCTGTCGCGGAATATCGCGGTGGCGCTGCGCAGCGTGCGGCCCTTGAGGGTAGTGGGGTAGTCGGGCAGCACCACCGGCTCACAACCCTGCTGGTCGGCCGAGGCCTGCATCAGGGCCTTGAAACCCTGGTCCTGTTCCGGGGCGGCAAGGATCGGGCTGCCGATGCTGCGACCGGAAAGGTGGCCATTGACGATAGCCACCACCGAGTGCTCGGGGTGGTCGAGGTCGTGCAGGAGGATTTCCATGTTGCGCGCGGCAACGCTGCCCAAGGCCTGGATGGCGGCCTTGAGCACGGTGAGGGTGAGCTGGCGCTCGGCAGTGGGTGTCATGAGCAACGAGCCGCTAAAATCAACGATTTGTGTATATTTACACGAATCGTTGATTTTAGCGACGGTTACCTGAAGGGCGTTGCCGTGGGGGGGTCAACCCAGCGCGGGGGTGCGCGGCGGCACAATGCGGCGCGAACCGGTCGCTTCAAAGGCGGCCGCAAAGGTCAGCAGGGCATTGTCGCTGTAGGCCCGCCCGGCGAAGGTCAGGCCCACCGGCATACCGATGTCGGCCATGACGCCCATCGGTACGGTCACGGTCGGTACGCCAAGGTGGCGGATCGCCAGGTTGCCATTGGCCACCCATACGCCGTTGCTCCAGGCGATGTCCGCCGATACCGGGTTGACGTCGGCATCGGCCGGGCCGACATCGGCCACGGTGGGGAACAGCACGGCGTCCAGGCCTTGGGCGTCCATCCAGTCTTCCAGGTCCAGCTTGCGGGTCCGCTCCAGGCCGCGCAGCCCATCGGGCAGGGTCTCGATCTGGTCCCAGGTTTTCAGGCCACGCTTGGCCATGTTGACGTATTCGTCCATGCCGGCTGCAAGGTCGTCTTCGCGGTTGGGCAGGGTGCCCGGGTCGTGCGGGAAAATCTGAGGCCCATCGACATCCGCCAGGCGGTTGAGCTTGGGGTCGCCATTGGCGCGCAGGAAATCATCGAAGCCCCAGCCCGACAGCTCCCACAGCTCGTCGTGCAGGAATTCCTTGCTGACGATGCCGCGGTTGTACACCGTGGGTGCGCCGGGGCGGTCCCCTTCGCAGTTGGACACCAGCGGGAAATCGACGTCCACCACTTGCGCGCCGGCCGCTTCCAGGGCCTGACGTGCCTGTTGCCACAAGGCGATAACGCTGGCGCGGGTGTGGATGCGCTGGCCGGTAGGGCCCCCGATACCGGGCTTTTGCGAAGTGCCGGCTGCGTCGTCGGCATTGATGTACATGCGCGGCACGCCGAAGCGTTTGCCCTTGAGGGCGCCGGCATCGGCGGCCAGGTCCAGGTACGACGCCGGGCGCACCGCCGAGGCCGCAGGGATGGGCACCCAGGGCTGCAGGCGCCACAGGTCGCCACGCTTGTCGGGGTCATCGGCGACCACGACGTCGAGTACCTCCAGCAGGTCGGCCATGGTGCGCGCATAGGGCACCACCACATCCATGGTCGGGGTCAGCGGCCAGTTGCCGCGCACCGAAATCACCCCACGCGAAGGCGTGTAGGCGCACAGGCCATTGTTCGAGGCGGGGCCGCGGCCACTGGACCAGGTTTCTTCGGCCAGGCCGAAGGCGCTGAAACTGGCGGCGGTAGCCGTGCCGGCGCCGTTGGACGAGCCCGAGGCGAACGGCGCGGTCAGGTAATGGGCGTTGTACGGGCTTTCGGCGCGGCCATACACACCGCGCTGCATGCCCCCGTTGGCCATGGGCGGCATGTTGGTCTTGCCCAGGCATATGGCCCCGGCGGCGCGCAGGCGCTCGATGGTGAAAGCGTCGCGCTGGGCCACCAGGTCTTTGAAGGCCGGGCTGCCCGATGCCGCAGTCAGGCCTTTGACCAGGTAGCTGTCCTTGGCGGTGTAGGGAATGCCGTCCAGCGGGCTCAGCAGTTGGCCTTTGGCGCGGCGGGCATCGGAGGCCTCGGCTTCTTGCAGCGCCTGCGGGTTGCGCACCACTACGGCGTTCAGGGCGGTGGCCGTGTCGGCGCCGTCGTAGGCATCAATGCGGGCCAGGTAGGCCTTGACCAGCTCGACCGCCGTCGTGCGGCCCGATTCGAGCGCGTCGCGCAGCTCGGCAATGGAAACCTCGGTTACCTCGATCATGCGTTCACCAAACAATGTACAGGTGGGGGCTATTGCGGGGAGTGTACAAGAAGGGCTACGCGGACGCAGGTTTGCGCAGGGGCAAACGGTTTTGTGCAGGTGGGCATTGTCATGCCCGAGCACGCGGCAGGCATTGGCAGGGGCGGCCCTGTATCACCACAGGGCCACCTTCGGCGCGCGTTGTATCAGTTGTCCAGATCCGCAGGCGAATGCCGTTCAGGCACCTGGCTGGCCTCGTCGCCCCAGGTGCGGTTCACCCGGGTGCCGCGTTGCACTGCGTTGCGCTGGGCAATCTCTTGCGCCCAGCGCTGCACATTCGGATACTCGTCCACCGCCAGGAACTCAGCTGCGCCATACAGGTTGCCCAGTACCAACTGGCCGTACCAGGGCCATACGGCAATATCGGCGATGCTGTATGCCTCACCGCCCAGGTATCGGCTTTCGGCCAGGCGCCGGTCAAGCACATCGAGCTGACGCTTGGCCTCCATGGTGAAGCGGTTGATGGCGTACTCGAACTTCTCCGGCGCGTACACATAGAAATGACCGAAGCCGCCACCCAGGTAGGGCGCCGCTCCCATCTGCCAGAACAGCCAGTTCAGGCACTCGGTGCGCGCAGCAGGCGCTGTCGGCAGCAGGGCGCCGAACTTTTCTGCCAGGTACAACAGGATCGAGCCGGACTCGAAGACTCGCACCGGTGGTTCCTGGCTGCAGTCGAGCAGCGCGGGGATCTTGGAGTTGGGGTTGACGTGAACGAAGCCGCTGGAAAACTGGTCGCCTTCGCCGATGCGGATCAGCCAGGCATCGTATTCCGCGCCAGCGTGGCCGAGTTCAAGCAGCTCTTCCAGGGCAATGGTGACCTTCACGCCGTTGGGTGTGGCCAGGGAATACAGCTGCAGCGGTTGCTTGCCCTTGGGCAGGTCCTTGTCATGGGTAGGGCCGGCGACGGGGCGGTTGATGCTGGCGAACTGGCCCCCGGATGCAGCGTCAGGGCGCCAGACCTTGGGTGGCACGTAGGCGGGTTTGCTCATGCATGAAACTCCTTCAAGGGCGCTGAAGCGGTCAGATAAAACCGTTGACCGTCATCTATGCCACGGGTTCGCCGCCAGGCGCAAATGCAGGGTGCGCGTGCAGGCCTGGCATAACGCCAGTTTCATCCAGTTTTCATGCGGCGCCTGCGGGGCCAGGCCTATGCTGGGTTATCGCATTGCCACGCAAGGAGCCGCTGGCCGATGACTCTCCCCCGTTGCGTGTTGACGCTGGCGCTGTGCGCCTGCCTGCTGGCCCATGCCGAGGCTGCGCAATGGGCAGCAGGCCTGCATCACATGACCCTGACCGACCCGGTCGATAACCGGCCCATGCAGGCGCTGGCGTTCTACCCAGCGCTGGGCCCGGCCCGCACTAGCCGTATCGATGGCTACCCGCTCGACGTGGCTGAAGAGGCCCCCATCGCCATGGGGCGCTTCCCGCTGTTGGTGCTGTCGCACGGCAATACCGGCAGCCCGCTGGCGTTGCATTACCTGGCTACGGCGTTGGCGCGCGCAGGGTTCGTGGTGGTGGCGGTGGTCCACCCCGGGGACAACACCCGCGACCACAGCCGCCTGGGCACCCTGAGCAATCTGTATGGCCGGCCGTTGCAGCTCAGCGCTGCGATCACTGCGGCCCGCGCAGACAGCGTGGTGGGCCCGTACCTGACGGACGGCAAGGTGGGTGTGATCGGCTACTCGGCGGGTGGTGAAACGGCGTTGATCTTGTCTGGCGCGCACCCGGACCTGGAGCGTTTGCGCCAGTACTGCCTGGAACGCCCGAACGACGCCGACGCCTGCAAGACCCACGGCATATTGATAGCCGACCGCAGTGAGCTTGGCCCCAAGGCCGACCCGCGTGTCGGCGCGGTGATGTTGATGGCGCCGCTCAGCCTGCTGTTCGGGCGGCATGCCCTGGCCGGGGTGCAGGTGCCTGCACTGATCTACAGCGGCGACAGTGACCAGTTGGTGGCGGTGGACCGCAACGCCGCAGCGCTGGCCCGCAAGCTGCCAGTCACACCGGATTACCGGCTGTTGGCCGGTGCCGGGCATTTCGTGTTCATGGCCCGTTGCGATGCCGAGCAATACCAGCGCATGCCGGTGCTGTGCAAGGATGCCGAAGGCGTTGACCGTCGGCATATCCACCACTCACTGCAACGTGAAACCGCAGCGTTCTTCAGCGAGGCGCTGGGGGCGCCGCAAGTGGCCGAGCGCTCAGCGGCCACGGCCACGCCGCGCCAGTAGCAGCGTCAGCCCAACGCCGGCCAGTGCCAGCAGGGCGGCCACGCAGAAGATCGAGGCATAGCCCAGGTGCGCGGCAACCGCCCCCATTACCGGCCCGGCGAGGGCCAGGGCCATGTCGAAGAACACCGCGTAGGCGCTCAGCCCGGCACCCCGGCTGCTGCTGGGTACCTGCCTGATGGCTTCAACGCCCAGTGCCGGGTACACCAGCGACAGCCCAAAGCCGGTCAGCCCTGCGCCCAGCAACGCCCACGGTGGTGAGGGCGCCAGCCACAGCAGGCCAAGGCCGAGCACTTCGGTGGCCATGCAGGCGACCGCGACGTTGTAGCCACCAAAGCGGTTGACCGCGTTGACGAACAGCAGCCGGGAGATGATGAAGCACACGCCAAACGCGCTCAGGCACCAGGCTGCTCCGGCCCAGCCACGCTCAAGGTAATACAGGGTGACAAAGGTGGTCAGGGTGCCGTACCCGATGGAAGCCAGGGTCAGGCCAACACCACACGGCGCGACCCGGCCGAACGCCGACCAGAAGGGCAGGCGCTCGCCGCGCGTCACCGCCACGTCGGGGCGTTTGCGCAGCACCAGCAGGGCAATGGCTGCCAACCCCAGCAGCGCCGGGCCCAGCACGCTGAAGCCCAGCCCGTCGACGGCCAGCACACCCACCGGCGCGCCGATGGCGATGGCACCGTAAGAGGCGATGCCGTTCCATGAAATGACCCGGGCGGTGTGTTCAGGGCCGACCTGGCTGATTCCCCAGCTCAGGGTCGCCACGCCGATCAACCCTTGGGCTATGCCCAGCAGCAGGCGCCCGGCAAGCAGTAGGCCCAGGCTGAGGGTTGGCAGGTTCAGCGCCCAGGCGGACAGCAGGGTCAGCACACCGCAGCCGGCGATACCCAGCAGGCCATAGCGTATTGCCCGCTTGCCGCCCAGGGTATCGGCCACCCTGCCGGCTAATGGCCGGCTGAGCAGGGTGGCCAGGTATTGCAAGGCGATGGTCACGCCCGCGATCACGGCGCCGAAGCCCAGCTGATCGTGCACATGGCTGGGCAGTACAGCAATCGGCAGGCCGATGCAGAGGAAGGCAATGAAGGTGTAGAAAACGATCGACAGGATTTGCAGGGTTATGTGCAAGCTATCGCTGGGGGGAGCAGGTTGTTGCGCGGTCATGGGCTCGTTCGCGGGCGGGCGGTTGGGCGTGAACCCATCATGGCCGTTGCGCGAAGGAAATGAAAGCAGGCTAACGAATTTTTCGTCGAGAGGCCTCGCGCTGTGGCGCAAGGCCCAGCCGCCCAAGGCGGCCAGGCCTCAAGGCTCAATCAGACCAACACACCCTGGCTACGCAGGTAGTCGTCGTAGGTACCGCTGAAGTCCACCACACCATCGGCCGAGAGCTCGATGATGCGGGTAGCCAGCGACGAAACGAATTCGCGGTCGTGGCTGACGAACAGCAGGGTGCCTGGGTAGTTTTCCAGCGCCAGGTTGAGTGCTTCGATCGACTCCATGTCCAGGTGGTTGGTCGGTTCGTCCATCACCAGCACGTTGGGTTTTTGCAGGATCAGCTTGCCGAACAGCATGCGGCCTTGTTCACCACCGGAAATCACCTTCACCGACTTGAGGATCTCGTCGTTGGAGAACAGCATGCGCCCCAGGGTGCCGCGGATCACCTGCTCGCCGGATGTCCACTGGCCCATCCAGTCGAACAGGGTCATGTCGTCTTCGAAGTCGTGGGCGTGGTCTTGCGCGTAGTAGCCGACTTCGGCGCTGTCGGTCCACTTCACCGAACCGGCATCCGGGGTCATTTCGCCGACCAAGGTGCGCAGCAGGGTGGTCTTGCCGATACCGTTGGGGCCGATGATCGCCACGCGCTCACCCGCTTCCACGGTAAGGTCGAAGTTCTTGAACAGCACCTTGTCATCGAAAGCTTTGGCCATTTTCTCGACGACCACGGCCTGGCGGTGCAGCTTCTTGGTTTGTTCGAAGCGAATGAACGGGCTGACGCGGCTGGACGGTTTCACCTCGGCCAGCTGGATCTTGTCGATCTGCTTGGCGCGCGAAGTGGCCTGCTTGGCTTTCGAAGCGTTGGCCGAGAAGCGGCTGACGAAGGTCTGCAGTTCGGCGATCTGGGCTTTCTTCTTGGCGTTGTCCGCCAACAATTGCTCGCGCGACTGGGTGGCGGCCGTCATGTACTCGTCGTAGTTGCCCGGGAACAGGCGCAGCTCGCCGTAGTCCAGGTCAGCCATGTGGGTGCACACGCTGTTGAGGAAGTGGCGGTCGTGGGAAATGATGATCATGGTGCTGTTACGCGCCGTGAGGATCGTTTCGAGCCAGCGGATGGTGTTGATGTCCAGGTGGTTGGTCGGTTCGTCGAGCAGCAGCACGTCCGGGTCCGAGAACAGCGCCTGGGCCAGCAGCACACGCAGCTTCCAGCCAGGGGCCACTTCGCTCATCGGGCCGAAGTGCTGCTCAAGCGGAATACCCAGGCCCAGCAGCAGTTCGCCGGCGCGCGACTCGGCGGTGTAGCCGTCCATTTCGGCGAATTCGGTTTCCAGTTCGGCGACGGCCATGCCGTCTTCCTCGGACATTTCCGGCAGCGAGTAGATACGGTCGCGCTCAGCCTTGACCTTCCACAGCTGGCCGTGGCCCATGATCACCGTGTCGATGACGGTGAATTCCTCGTAGGCGAACTGGTCCTGGCGCAGCTTGCCCAGGCGGGTGTTGGGTTCGAGCATGACCTGGCCACCCGAAGGCTCCAGGTCACCGCCGAGGATCTTCATGAAAGTCGACTTGCCGCAGCCGTTGGCGCCGATCAGGCCGTAGCGGTTGCCGTTGTTGAATTTGACAGAAACGTTTTCGAACAGCGGCTTGGAGCCGAACTGCATGGTGATGTTGGCGGTGGAGATCAAGGAGCTTACCTATCAATAACTTACGTGGCTTCTTCGCAGCTGCGGACCAATTTGGGGCCAGTCTGGCGCTTTTCCAGTTCTGACCAGTGGTTGGACGAGTCAATCCAGCGCGCATAAGTCGATAAGAGCATCTGCACGCCATGCCCGAGCTGTTGGGCGATAAATGTGGGGTTGAGACCAGACATTGAGCGTATTGTCGCATAGGTATGGCGGCAGTTATACGGGGGCGGTACCTGATCCCCAAACCTGCGAGGATCGGCCGCCATGGTTGATGCCGGTCAGACGTGACCGTCCCCCTTGAAGGATGACTTGATGAATTCCAATCACAGTGTCTATGCCGTCGATCATATTGGCTTCGCCGTCAGCTCACTGGAAGAAGCCATTCGCTTCTGGACAATCGGGCTTGGTTTCACGCTCGAACGCCAGTCGGAAATGGGAGGACCATTCATTCTCGATGTAACCGGCACCGCCGACCCGAAGGTGCGAACGGCGATAGTGAAAGGGCCGGATGGCAGCCGAGTGGAGTTGCTGGAATATTCGCAGGGTGCCCGCCACGGTGTCACTCCGCCTACGGCATCTGCGATTGGCTCAGCGCATCTGGCATTGAGCGTGCAAGACATGCACGCCGTACTCGGTCGCATCGAGCAAGCGGGCTGGCAGGCCAGGGGTACGCCTCAACCGATTCCCGCAGGCCCACGCAAGGGTACGCTGGTGGTGTATGTGACCGGGCCAGATAACATTACGCTGGAGCTGATGCAGGCGGCTGAGTAGCGGGCTGCGAACAGCCTCCCGTATCTCAGGCCATTGATCGTGATGATGGGCAACCTAGCCAACGGTAATGCCGCCATCGGGCATAAGCGTGCGCATTGGGCCGAGAAAGGCAATGGTGATCGGCTGCTCCCGACCTGAAGCTGCCCCTGCCAAGACACTCAGAGAAGTGGGGTGGAGTGTCGGCGCCCCACCCGCTATGATGCTGCCGGGGTCAGCAACCCATGCAAACTGTGCAATGCGCGGGCGATTCAGGACCTCCTGTCACTCGTGCCTAGGTAGGTCAGGGTACCGGATTACCCTGAGTCATGAATGAGGACGTTATGAAACACATAGTGGGAATTTCCGCAGCCATCGTTATGGCGTGTAGCCTGTCAGCACAGGCGGATGAGAAAGTACCTGCCCCAAACGAGAAGAATTGTTCGGGTAGCACGTATGATCAGATCCTCGCCAGTCTTTCGAAAGACTCTGATCGCAATGAATTCGTTTTCAACTGCAAGAGTTTTAACCAAGCTCGAAAACACACAGAGTGGAAGTTCGAGAAGAGCCCACCGGACGATTTCTGACCGCTGATGTGATTCAGTGCTCGGCTCTGCACGTCGATACAGGTTTACCTTTGATCGTACGACGTTATGGAGAAATCAGCCCGTCTGGAGCAGAGCTAGTCAGACTGTGTGAAAGCCCACTGATCGGCCTTACACGCCCCGACTTGTGCGGGGCGTTGTTTTTTACTGACAAAAGCGCTTCATCAGCGCTGACACCTCCTTTGAAGTATTACAGCTGAGCGCCCGCAATCCCCCGGACGATCACCGAGCTGCCGGCGGCCACTCGCGGTACGCCAGCCAATAAAGGCATGGCCCACATCTGAATCTGGTATTTCATCTGCGCGCGCACAGCTGATTAGCATCGTCGATGTCTTTCTGTCGACGAGAACAATAACGTGAACCTTGGATTGATCATTACCCGGAGTGCCCGTTACTGGGCGGACCACATCGCCGTGGCGGACAGCCAGACGCGCCTGACCTACGCGCAGTTGGAACGGCGCAGCAACCGCCTGGCGTCCGCGCTGGGTACGCTTGGCGTGGGCGTTGGCAAGCATGTGGCGATTCTTGCCGCCAACCGCGTGGAACTGGTCGAAGCGGAAGTGGCGCTGTACAAGGCGGCGATGGTCAAGGTGCCGATCAATGCGCGGCTGTCGGTGGATGAAGTGGTGCGGGTACTGGAAGACTCCTGGACTGTCGCGCTGATCACCTGATGCGCACTTTGCCGGTCAGCGTGGGCGCCAACTTCTAGTGCAGCCTGGCGGCAAACACCGTGCTTGGCGGCTTCAGACTGCAGCCTGCGTGAACTGCTCGATCGTAGCGATCAGGCGTTCTGGCTGGTTGTAGAGGTCTGGCCCGCTGAAGGCATGCATGCGCTGGTCGAGCTCGACCAGCAACAGCGGCACACCATTTGCGCCCGCTTTGCGCATCAGTGCCTGCGCTTCGGTGAAGCGGGCCGAGGTTTGGCTGGCCAGTTGCTGTTGCCGGGTAAGCGCCGTGAGCAGTGCCTGCGCATCGGCCGTGAAACCCTCCTGGCCCAGGAAGTCGGCAGTGCAGGCCGCCACTACCTCGGGCGACGAGGTATCAAGGCCATCCACGTAGCGCGCTGTTTGCAGGGCCGCGTACAGCTTTGGCTCCAGCGCCTTGCCGTACCCTCGGGCCAGGGTAAGCGCACGGCTGACCGGCAGTGAGTCGAACCGCAGAGAGGGGTCACCGAGAATCTGCTTGAAATACAACTCGCTGAAGGGCTGGCCGGTGAGTGAAGCGATTCGCAAGTCATTGGCCCGGGCGAAGTGGGCAAACTCAGCGTTTATCTGCCGTGCACCTGGCCCTGCGAAAAGCCCTGTCGGGTGCATCTCCAGCTCATCGGCGAAGCGCTCTGCCAGGTGCCTCAGCGTGTCGGCGCTGGCATAGCACCATCCACAGAGCGGGTCGAACAGAAAGTGCAATTTCATAGCGGCCATCATCAGGCTCCTTGAATGTGATGGCGCCAGACTATTCGATTGGTATGCGCGGAAATAGGCGATTACAGCGCACAGATTATTGCGCAAACCGGGCAAATGCGGTTCGAAAACCTGCCTGTCGCAGCCGAGCCTTTTCCCGGAAACGGTGCACGGATTCGGCCGCCCCAGCCCGCTGCTGGGCAGCGCCGCACCGTGGCTGAACTTTTGCCGGCGTTGATGGCTCTGAGCCATTCCCACAGCGCATTGTGCGCTGCGGCGTCTCAGAGACCCTGTCATGTTTTCCGATGAATTCCTGGTTGCTTATGTCGTGGTCGAGGTGGTGCTGGTCGTGGCGGCTTTTGCTATCGGCGTTCACCTGACCGAGCGCTAGGGCATACAAAAGCTCCGTGATCGATGGTTTTTTCGGAACTATCCATCTGCATCCTGTATGGTGCCGGTTTAAGGCTTCGAAAGTGGGTTGGCTTCGCGCTCAATGTCATTCAGCAAGCACTACAGGCAGCTTGATATGCAGTCCACTATGCTCTCAGGCAGCATGGACTGGTTGGTTTTATCAGCGCAATGTCGACCGAAATCGGGATATGTATGACTGTACAGCAGCGTAACAATGTACATATCGAGGGTGACGGCCCGGCTACCCTGATTCTGTCTCACGGTTTTGGCTGCGACCAGTCGATGTGGAAGGCGTTGTCGCCGCATTTCATTCCACACATGCGTGTCATCACCTACGATCTGGTCGGTGCGGGGCAGTCCGATCTCGCTGCCTACGACAGAGCGAAATACTCGACCCTGTTGGGCTATGCCGATGACCTGAACGCAATCATCGATGATTTCGGCCAGGGCCCGGTCATTATTGCGGGGCATTCGGTCAGTGCCATGATCGGTGTGCTGGCCGAGCTACGGCAGCCAGGCAGAATCGCGGGGCTGGTGTTGATCGGGGGGTCGCCTTGTTACATCGACTCGAACGGTTACAACGGCGGCTTCAGTCAGAAGGAAGTGCTGGAGCTGCTGTCGATGATCGATGAGAATTACCTTGGCTGGTCCAGCACCATGGCGCCTGTGCTGATGGGTGCGTCGGGTGAGCCCGCGATGCAGGAAGAGTTGGCCAGCAGCTTCCGTCGCACCAACGCAGAGATCGCCCGGCATTTCGCCCGCGTGATCTTCTTGTCCGACCACCGCGAGGATGTGAAAGGCTTGAATGTGCCGACGCTGATCCTGCAGAGCAGAGTGGACCCGGTAGTTCCGGTGGCCGTGGGCGAGTACCTGGAAAGGGTGATGCCCAGCAGCCAGCTTGTACTGGTGGACAACATGGGCCATTACCCGCAGCTCAGCGCCTCCAGCGCCTGCGCCGCGGCCATGGACGGGTTTTTCGCCCGCCTGGGGCTGGGCCGTGAATGATCCGACCGTGATGTTCGACGCGTCTTACTTCGAGCATGCGCCTTGCGGCCTGGTCGTCATGGAGGCGGACGGCACACTGCTGCGCTGCAACGCCACCTTTGGCAACTGGCTGGGGTATGACGTAGCGCAGTTGAAACAGCGCAGTTTCGATCAGTTGCTGACCACCGTGGGCCGTACCTTCCAGCTTACCCACTGGGGGCCTTTGCTGAACTTGCAGGGCTCGATTTCCGAGGTGAAGGTCGGCCTGCGTCACCGCGATGGTCACGTGGTGGCCATGCTGCTCAATGCCGTGCGCCGTGAAACCGCTGAAGGGATTCGCTTTCAGCTAGCCTTGTTCAGTACCAGCGAGCGTGATCGTAACGAGCACACGGTGTTTCAGGCCATGCAACGGGCCGAGGAACTGCTGGCGCAAAAAATCAGCGCCGAGCATGCCCTGCAGCGCGCACAGGACGACCTGGCCCTGGCCTACGCCGAGGCCCAGCGGCGTGCGCTACTGGCCGAGCAGATGGTAGCGGTTGCCAGCCATGATTTGAAAAACCCCATGACCGCTATCCGGATGGCCACCGAACTGCTGGGGCGTGATGCCCAGGGCGAGCGGGCCCGGCGCCTGTTGGGCAGCATCAACACATCGGCCGAGCGCGCGCAGCGCATGATCGTCGACCTGCTGGATTTCGCCTCGGTCAGGCTAGGCCAGGGCATCAGCATCAAGCGTCAGCGAGTCGACCTGTTGCGGGTGGTGGATCAATGTGTCAGCGAGCTGAAGATCACCTTCTGCCACGCCAGCATTCGTCATCTTTCCCGCGGGCAGGCCATGTTCGAAGTGGATCAGGACAGGCTGCAGCAAATGATCGGCAACCTGGTCGCCAATAGCGTTGCCTACGGTGACTTGCGCCAGCCGATTACGGTGACCACTGACTGTTTCGCGGACAGCGTGCTGATCAGCGTGCACAACCACGGCCCCGCCATCGCCGAAGCAGTGATACCCACCTTGTACGAGCCAATGACGCGCGGCAGCGACCGCCAGGAAGGGCTGCGGTCCATCGGCCTTGGTCTGTTCATTGTCAAGGAAGTTGCCCACGCCCACGGCGGGCACATCTCCATGACCTCCAATGCCGTGTACGGCACTACCTTCATGGTTCAGTTGTACAAGGAGCGCCCGGCCACCGAGGCGTAGTCACTTCTGACCTGTCAGTTTTTCCGAGTGAGACTCGGTAGTATGATGGCGCAAGGACAATTAAAAAGGCGGCTTACCTGGTAGTACGTTCTCGGTTTCTCGTGGGGGTAACAGGAGCGTGTCGCATGATGAAATTCCAATCGCTGGCAGGCGCTGTGTTGATGGTTGGGGTGAGTACCCTGTTGTTGGCTGGCTGTGCCCATGATGGTGATGTGCGCGACAGTCATGACAACACTTACGGGACCACCGCGAAAAGCCCACCCACGTACCTGGGTTGCGTCAGAAGCGAACTTCCAGCCCAGGTGAAAACCTATGAGATCCAGAGTAGCGACTCGGTCAGGCTGTTCGTTGAAAGCACCGATCCTGACAAGGCCGATGGCCTTGTCGAGTTGAAGGGGGCAGGGCCCAAGCGCCAATACGCGGCCTACCAGCGTGACGCCTGGTACGACCACGGAAGGCTGCTTGATGCCGCTCTGCTGTGCTCGAAAGCTTGATTGCCCACGCGCTTTGAAACAACGAACCAGCGCCTGCGGTACCTGCGGGAGCTGGCTTACCTGCGATGGGCTGCCCAGCAGCCCCTTAACGGGTGATACAGCATTACGCACTATTAAAGCAGTTTGAATGGAGAGCAGCGGGTGGAAGCAAGAAGCGTTGTCGCCGAAATGTTCATTGGAATCCCGACGCATTTCTGGGTATTGCCGGTGGCCGGCCTGGTAGCCTATTACGGTTTGAAATGGTCGGTCAGGTTCGGCAGCCGGGCCACCCTGTTGCAAGTATCGACTTACCTGTTGTTGCTGGCACTGGCAGTGCTGCCCAATGGTATTTATGCGCTGTTTCCGCCAACGCCTGATCCTGATGTGCTGCTCAACAACGCGCCGTTGCCCAATTATGCAGGCCGTTTTTATCTGGACGCATTCTACGTTTTCAGCGGCTGGGCACTCAGTAAAGTCGTGAAGCTCAAGTTTCGCTAGGCCGGCGCTGCGGCCAGCTTTCACCTGCGCCCTCGCCGCCGTCCATTCTCGCAGCAACGGCGCGCAGTTGCTCCGCAACCCCATCAATAGCGCGCACGTGCGCGGTGACATCGATGTCGCCTGGCGAACTGCCGCGAGCCAGCATGAAGCGCACATGGCCACTCATGGTCTGGCTAAGCTGGTCCAGATGATCTGCTGTTCTGACCAGATCTGACTTGATGGTGCGAAGCGTTTCCATAATGCGGGGCCTGATTGTCTGATGCTGTTGCGCCAGGGGTCAGCAAAGGCAGGCCTGAGTGATCAGGCCTCATCCAGCAACAGTTCCGGATCGAAGAAGAACGAGGCCAGCAGCACCGCGGTGATTACGCCCGATGCGTCGGCAATGAACAATAGCAGGGCGCTGGCGTCGCCCGGGGTGAGGTGGGTCCTGAGGGCGAAGTCCACGCCGTGCGGGAACGCGGCGATCATCAGCAGCATGGTGGCTAACAAGGCAGAAAGCAACTTCAGATAGGCGCGTCCAAACGCCAGCCCAAAAGCCCAGAACACCAGGATGCAGAGGACAGCCAAGCCAGTGGCGGTTGCATATTGGGTGAGTAGTTCCAGCCACCAGAGCATGGCAATCTCCTGAACGAAGCGAGCACTGAGTCAAGGTAAGTGAACAGGGCCAGCCCGAATCTGCGCTGCCTGTTGCTCATCAGAAGCGGAGCGGATTCAATTCGTTCCGTCGTTATAAGCAAATAGTCGCTGTAACGCGCTGCCGTTGAACCACAGGCCTCTCATGGCCAGACTTTGGTTGATTGGTCAGTCGGTATCGGTCTCGTTAGAATGCAGCATATCCATACGAGTCAATTGCAAATGCATACTTTTCGTATTTTTATCAGTTCATTGTTAATCGCCGGCCTCGCCGGTTGTGCGACGCCTGGCAAGCCGACGGCCAGCAAGCTCAGTTCGAAAACGCCCCAGGAATATGCGGCCTGCGTGTTGCCGAAATGGCAGGCTGTGGCCCCGCAAGCCACGCAGAAATCGATTGCCCATGGCTATCGGCTGACGGCATCCAGTGCCGTGGCCAGTGACGATGTACTGGAGGTGATCGATTCAGGCGAAGGCAGCCGTGCTACGTTCTACAAAGGCAGTTTCTTGTCCGGGGACAAGTTGCGCCAGGCGGCCAAGGATTGCCTGGACTGAGACAGCGCCGAGCGCGGCTGGGTCCTTTCAGACCGCGCCAGGTTTCAACCGGGCTTACGACTGCTTGATCAGTTTGCGCCCGGCCCCTCGGCGTACCACACTGCATATCCAGCGCTTGCCGCAGCGATAGGGCGCACGGATGAAGGTAAGGTCCGCGATGCGCCGCGCCCCCTGAGCCTTGAGTGCCTGGGCGAGCTGGGCGAGCGTTTCTGCCACGATGGTCATGGTTCACCTCATGAATTGACTGCATTCATAATTCTCGACCCATCAGAAGAACCCGTGACTCAGTTCGATTAGGGTTAATCACAAAGTGATAGAGTGGACGCCTCAGTCCGCCCGTCCGGTGCGGATCAGTGCCTGCTGTGCAGTTACCCGAGCAAGAAAGCGGATGCGCCACAGACGGTGGATCTTTACAGTGGCGACATCGCAATCTGCTGGAGCCCGCTGATGTCCAGCGCATTCACCATGATGCAATCGCCTGTGGGCACGCTTACCCTGGTAGCGCGCGGCGATCGTCTGGCAGCCGTGCTGTGGGAGAACGAGCGCGAAAACCGCGTGCGCCTGGGCGCACTGCACCGTGACGATCAGTGCCCGGTGCTGCTGGAAACCGCTCGCCAACTGGGTGAGTACTTCAGCGGCAAGCGCCGACAGTTCGAGCTGCCGCTGGATTTTGCCGGTACCGGGTTCCAGCGCCAGGTGTGGGCCGCGTTGCTGGCCATACCCTTCGGTGAAACCCGCAGCTACGCCGAGATTGCCCGGCAGCTCGGCAACCCCGGTGCGGTGCGTGCAGTGGGCGCGGCCAATGGCCGCAACCCCATCTCGATCATCGCGCCTTGCCACCGGGTCATCGGTGCATCGGGCAACTTGACCGGGTTTGCCGGCGGGCTGGCGGCCAAGCAATACCTGCTGGCGCTGGAAGGGCGGCAGAGCCTGGTGCTGGACCTTTAGCTGTTCAGCCGAACCAGCTGGCGATCAGGCAGGCCAGCACCGCCAGTACCGAACCTGCCATCAAGGTGTAGTGCCGGTGGGCCCGCCGCGCAGCCTGTTGCACTTCACGCAGGTAGGCGCCGGGTGTCGGCGCGTCGGGCCGGTGACGCAAATGCTCGGCCACGTCGGCCATTTGCCCCCGGATGATCAGGCCGGTCAGGTAGTAGGCACAGGCATAGCTGAGCAGGGCCAGTACGAAATAGGTCATACCGGGTCCAGTGGCAGCGCAATGGCATTGGCCTGGCGGGTATCCAGGACGATGAGGCCTTCGCTGCGGTCGTCCAGGCTGGCCAGCATGTGGCCCTTGCTGTCCCACGCAGCCGAGCCGCCGGCGCCAATGAAGGTGTCGGCTGGCCCGACGCAGTTTGCCAGCAGCACCGGCATGGCCAGCTCGCGGGCGACCCGCATGTAGTGCGGGTGACCCTCGCTGATCCCTTTGGCGGTTTTCGCCACGCTGACCATGTACAGGTCGGCGCCATGTTCACGGGCCGCAGCGGCATGCCCCATGAACATCGACTCGTAGCAGATCGCCGGGGCGATGCAGTGTTCACCCAATGTCAGCAACAAGGCTTGGTCACCGGCGCTGAACCAGGCCAACTCATCGGCATGCAAGCGCCGTTTGGCATAGACCTGGCGCGGTGCATTGGGGCTGAACACAGGCATGCCGATGCGTATGCCGTCAGGGGCTGGCAGCGGCAGGCCGACGGCAACGGTGATGCCCAGGCGGTCACTGGCGGCCTGCAGCGGGTCCAGCTGCCTGGCGCTGACCGGCATGGCCGCCTGGCGTGCCACACTGGGCTCATAGCCGGTCAGCGACAACTCGGGAAACACCACCAGTTCGGCGCCAAGCGCTGCAGCCTGTTCGATGCAGGCCAGATGGCGCTGCAGGTTGGCTGAGACCTCGCCTTTGAGCGATGCCAGTTGTACGGCGCACAGCTTCATGTAAACCCTTCCCTGGTAGAGGTTGAAGCCGCCAGCATACTATCGGCCACGACGCCTGTACCAGTGAAGGGGCGTTCAGCGAGCACAAGGGGCGAAAGTGGCCCGCGACCTGCGCGCTTGGAGCAGGTTGTGCCATGCTGTTCATCAAGGGTGCGATGCGTGCGGGGGGAGGCCGGGTCCGTCAGCCTTTCATCCCTGCCTGGGCAGCGCCAGCAGAGGAACAGTGAGATGGGACGGTTACGGCGCATGATCGCCAACCTGCGGGGCCGCGACCTGGCAGTGGGCGATATTCACGGCCATTTCCAGCGCCTGCAGCAATGCCTGGATGCGGTGGGTTTCGACCCCGCCGTGGACCGCCTGTTCAGCGTGGGCGACCTGGTCGACCGCGGGCCAGACAACGAGGCGGCCCTGGAGTGGCTGGCCAAGCCTTGGTTTCATGCCGTGCAAGGCAATCATGAGGCCTTGGCCATTACCCGCGTGCGGGGTGGGAAACTGGACCTGGCCATGTACCGCGAAGCTGGCGGCGGTTGGTTCATCGACCTGCCGCGGGCCGAGCAACTGCGCTTCGTCGAACGTTTCGAGCAACTGCCGATTGCGATCGAGGTTGAAAGTGCGGCAGGCCTGGTCGGCCTGCTGCATGCCGACAGCCCGACTGCCGATTGGCTGCAATTGAGAACGTGGCTGGAGCTGCTGGATGACCCCAAAGTCAGGCAAGTATGCCAGTGGTCGCGGCGGCGACTCAGGGCTGGCGATACCGAGCCGGTGCAAGGGCTGCGTGCCTTGCTGGTGGGCCACACGCCGGTGCCGCAGGCCACGCTGCTGGGCAATGTCTGGCACCTGGACACCGGCGGCTGGGCCAGCGGCCACTTCACCTTGGTGGACATGCGCAGCCTGAAGCTGGTCAGCCCCAGGCCAGGTGTAACAGCACAGCCGCGCCCAAGAGCACCAGCATGATCCCGGAGCTGCGTTCCAGCCACGGCAGCCAGCGCGCGAAGCGCCGCAGTACCCGCTGGTTGCCGATGGCCACGGCGATCAGCAGGTCCCACAGCAGCACCACACCGAACATCCACAGCGCGCAAGCGGCTTTCCAGCCGGCACTGGCGCTGCCCACCATACTGGCCAGGCTCGCGTAGAACAGTGCGTTCTTGGGGTTGAGAAGGGCAGACAGCAAACCCATGCCCAGCCCCTGCCACCACCCTGGCCCAGTGTGCTTGCCAACGGCCGCAGTCAGGCGGGTATGCCCTGCATGGCGCAGGAACAGCATACCGATGTACACCAGGTAGACGGCACCGACCAATTGCAGGCTGGCAAACAATGGGCTGCCTTCCTGGAGCATCGACAAGCCGGTGAAGGCCACGGTGATGAACGCACCATTGGCCAGGGCGATACCCAGGCACACGCCGCTGGCGCTACGCCAGCCGCTGCTGACCGACGTGCGTGCGACCAGGAAGAAGTCTGGGCCTGGCGATAGCAGTGCAAGGAAATGGACGAGGGCGACGATCAGGAATATTTGCATGGACCGGGCTGCTCTGCGTTAAAGGCCGCAGTCTGCTGCCGGGCTGGCATGGCGTATTGAAGAATATTGCAGGGGCCTCATGGGTCAGCCTCGCGGCTGTGCACCTTCAAGCGCCGCGATACTGCCCCGGTGTCACCCCCACATGAGCCTTGAACACCCGCTGGAAATGGCTCTGGTCGGCAAACCCCAACCGGTAGGCCACCTCTGCCAGTGCCTGCCCTTTGCCCAGCAGCTGCCGCCCAAGGTTGACCCTGGCGTTGAGCAGGTAAGCATGGGGGGTGAAACCGGTGGCTGCACGAAACGCACGAATCAACTGATAGCGCCCAAGCCCGGCCTCCCGCGCCAGTACCGCCAGGCTCAACTGTGCCGGATCCTGGGCTTCGATCCTTGCGATCAAGCCGCTCAGGGCCGTAGCCGCCAATGCCGGTGCCGGTGCCAGCGGCAGCTGCGCGGCAAAGTCCAGGTCCCCGAGAAAGGCGACCAGCGCCGCGTCTTTCTCTGCATTGCTGGCGGTGGAGAACAGCAGGCCGTTCAGCTCGCAGAATTGTTGGTACAGCAGTGCCTCCCGGCAGATACGCGCAGGGGCGCCAGCCCCGCCGTCACCCAGTTCCGACTCCAGGCGCAGTTGCGACAGCCAGTGGGCATCCACATGCAGCATCTGGTAGCTCCAGGCATAGCCGGGTGCGGGGTTGCAGGCATGTACGCGCCGGGGCGGGACCAGCACCAGGGTTCCAGGTGTCAACCGCGCCTGCCCGCCGCCAGCGCCGCTGAACAGGCTGAGGCCAGCATCCACTGCGCCGATGGAGAATGTCGGGTGGCTGTGGGCTTTGTAGCAGGCGCGGCTATGGCAGGCGCGCCGGCTTTCCACATGTGGCAGGTTCGGGTCGCGCCACAGTGCGGCGTGGGTACGGGGCATTATGCGCTCCTCGGGGTTGTCGGCAGGGTAACAGCTGCAAGGCACCTGTACAGTTTTTATCGCTGGCTGTCACTTGACCGAATGGCCCCGGGCCCGCCGAAATAGGCGCCTGCTGCCAAAGGAAAACAAGAATGGACTTATCGAGCCTGCTGCTCTTCATCCCCGCCTGCTTCGCCCTGAACATGGCCCCGGGGCCGAACAACCTGCTGTCGCTGCACAACGCCAGCCGCTACGGGCTGCGCACCGCCTGTGTCGCCGGTGCCGGGCGCATTCTGGCGTTCAGTGGCATGATCGCGCTGGCGGCCATGGGCCTGGCGGTGGTGCTGCATACCAGTGAATACCTGTTTCTGGCCATCAAAGTGGTGGGCGCGGGTTACCTGTTCTACATTGCCTGGCAACTGTGGCGGGCACCGGTGGGCGTGGCTGCGAGCACCGGCGGTGAGTTACGGGGCATGTGGCACCTGGCGCGGCAGGAATGCTTCGTAGCGGCCGGCAACCCGAAGGCGATCCTGATTTTCACTGCGTTCCTGCCGCAGTTCGTAACCGTCGACAGTCGTATGCCGGTCAGTGAGCAGTTCCTCTGGCTGGGAGCGCTGTTCCTGGTGCTGGAATGGGCCGCGATCGCCCTCTATGCAGGCCTTGGCGCCTACCTGCAGCGCTGGTTCAGCCAGCCAGGCCCGCGGCGCCTGTTCAACCGGGTCAGCGCCTCGCTGTTGGGTTGCGCTGGCCTCGGCCTACTGGTGGCGCGTCGCTAGGGTTCAACCCGGGTAGTAAGCTGTAAATGTCAGGTGGCACAGGGCCAGTGCGTTAGTCGCGGTAGAAGGTTTGCACCAGGTGGTAGCCGAACTTGCTCTTGATCGGGCCGTGTACCACGCGCAGGGGCTTCTTGAAGATGACTTGGTCGATGGCGCCGACCATTTGCCCTGGGCGGACTTCACCCAGGTCGCCGCCCCGTTTGCCGGACGGGCAAGTCGAGAACTTTTTCGCCAGCACGTCGAACGCCTCGCCATTGGCGATACGCTGCTTGAGCTTTTCGGCTTCGTCAGCGGTCTTGACCAGAATATGGCGGGCTTGAGCTTTCATGGATTACCTGTGCTTCGGGGGGTGAAAAGCGCGCATTATGCCTGATTGCTGCGTGTTTGTGGCCATTCACCCAGCCCCGTGGGCGGTGCTCTCGCACCGCTGATAGCGCATGAACTAGCAGCCGCGTCAGCGGCGAACACCGGCAAAAACCGGTGCCAACCACCGCGGGAGCCTGCGTCACTGGGCCAACCAGCCCCCGTCAACGTTCCAGGCGGCACCACGCACCTGGCTACCCGCTTCGCTGCACAGGAAAAGCACAAGCTCGCCCAGGTGCTGCGGGGTAACGAAGGCCAGCGAGGGTTGCTTTTCCGCCAGCAGGTCATGCTGCGCCTGCAGCGCATCGCCACCGTTGGCGGCACGGTCATCGATCTGTTGCTGCACCAGCGGGGTCAGCACCCAGCCCGGGCAAATGGCGTTGCAGGTGACAGGGCTGGTGGCGGTTTCCAGGCCCACGACCTTGGTCAGGCCCACTACGCCATGCTTGGCGGCCACGTACGCCGCCTTGCCGGTCGAACCGACCAGGCCATGCACAGAGGCAATGTTGATGATGCGCCCCCAATTGCGCGCGCGCATGCCCGGCAGCGCCAGGCGTGTGCCATGGAAGACCGCCGACAGGTTGAGCGCGATGATCTTGTCCCAGCTTTGCACCGGAAACCGTTCGACCGGGGCCACATGCTGGATACCAGCGTTGTTGACCAGGATGTCGACGCCGCCGAACTCGCGCTCGGCCGCGGCGAACAATGCCTCGATCTGGGCGACCTCGGCCAGGTCGGCCGGGTGATGGATGGCTTTTACCCCGTGCCGGGCAATTTCCGCCAGGGCGGGTGCCGGGTCGCCAAAGCCGTTGAGGACGATGTTGGCACCGGCCCGGGCCAGTACCTGGGCGATACCCAGGCCGATGCCGCTGGTCGAGCCGGTCACGAGTGCAGTCTTGCCGTTGAGGGTCATGCAGTGCTCCTTAGACAATGCCAGTGGCGTAGAACGTGGCAATTACCACGAACACTGCCAGGGTCTTGATCAGGGTAATACCGAAAATATCCTTGTAGGCTTCCCGGTGGGTCAGGCCGGTGACTGCCAGCAGGGTGATCACCGCGCCGTTGTGCGGCAGGGTGTCCATGCCGCCGCTGGCCATGGCCGCTACCCGGTGCAGCACCTCGAGCGGAATGTTGGCGGCATGGGCGGCGGCGATGAAGGTGTCACCCATGGCGGCCAGCGCAATACTCATGCCGCCCGAGGCAGAGCCGGTGATGCCGGCCAACAAGGTGACGGTGATGGCTTCATTGACCAGGGGGTTGGGGATGCCGCGCAGGGCATCGGCCAGCACCAGGAAGCCAGGCAGCGAGGCGATCACTGCGCCAAAGCCATACTCCGAGGCCGTGTTCATGGCTGCCAGCAAGGCGCCGCCGACAGCACTTTTGGTGCCTTCGGCCAAACGGCTGCGGATGGCGCCGAAGGCACATGCGAGCACCATCAGGATGCCGACCAGCAATGCTGCCTGTACCGCCCAGATGGCGGTCAGCTTGGCCACGTCGCTGTTCACTGGGGCACTCATGCCGGGCAGTTGCAAGCTGTGGCTGGCGCCGTACCACTGCGGGATCCAGTGGGTGAACAGCAGGTTCATCACCCCCACCAGCATCAACGGGGATATCGCCAGCCAGGGGTTGGGCAACCTCAGGTCGGCAGCGGTTTCCGGTTCGTTGCGCAAGTCGGTGCCATACCCTTCACCGGCACGCTGGGCTTTGTTGCGCTGGCGCTGCAGGTAGGCCATGCCGGTGCAGAACACGAACAGTGTGCCGATCAGGCCCAGCCAGGGTGCGGCCCAGGCGGTGGTGTTGAAAAAGGTGCTGGGGATGATGTTCTGGATCTGCGGGGTACCGGGCAGGGCGTCCATGGTGAATGAAAACGCCCCCAAGGCAATGGTGGCCGGGATCAGCCGTTTGGGGATATTGCTCTGGCGGAACATCTCGGCCGCAAACGGGTATACCGCAAACACCACCACGAACAGCGAGACGCCGCCGTAGGTCAGCAACGCACAGACCAGCACGATCACCAGCATGGCCTGGCGGGTGCCGAGCAGGCGGATGGCAGCGGCCACGATCGAGCGGGAAAAGCCGGACAGCTCGATCAGTTTGCCGAACACCGCACCCAGCAGGAACACCGGGAAATACAGCTTGATGAAGCCCACCATTTTTTCCATGAAAACCCCGGTGAAGGCGGGGGCAACGGCGGACGGGTCAGTGAGCAGAACGGCGCCGAGGGCCGCGATAGGGGCGAACAGTATGACGCTGTAGCCGCGGTAGGCGGCCAGCATCAGCAGGGCCAGCGCGGCAAGGGCGATGAGCACGGTCATCGGGTGTCTCCTGGGTGAGTCTTGTTGTTATCGGTTTGCAGGAGAAAGCGGATATCGTGCCAATTTTTAACTTATTGATTTACATAGAGTTTTTATTTTTTTCAGTGTTTCAGTCTCTGTTTTGAGATTTTGTTGCTCAAGCGCACGCACCTTCTCCTCCCAGATTGGCAAGCTGCCTGCCTGCACAACGGAGCTTGTACGGCTATCTCTAAAAAGGGACAAAAGTCTCTACTCAGAGACCAAGCGCCACCATTTTTTTGTACAAGGTCGAGCGCCCCAGCCCCAGCGCCTTTGCCGCCTGCGGCACGTTGCCCGCATGGTCCGCCAACGCCCCGGCGATCAGTGAGCGCTCGAATGCCTCGCACGCCTCGCGGTAGGTCTGGCGCACCGGTGCCGCCGACAGCGGACTCAACGGCCCCAACGCCGCACGCAAGTCTGCCACCCCCAGGCGCGGTTGATCGGCCAGCAAGGTCGCCCGCTCCAGCACGTTGCGCAGTTCACGGATATTCCCCGGCCAGGCATGGCGTGCCAGCAGTTGCTGCGCCTCGGTTTCCAGCTCGTATTGGCTGCCCAGCTCTGCCAGCACGGCCTCGCATAACGCCGGCAGGTCCTCCAGCCGCTGCCGCAGCGGGGGTACTTCGATCGGTAACACGTTCAGCCGGTAGTACAGGTCGGCGCGGAATGCGCCGCGGGCCATGGCCGCCTGCAGGTCGATGGACGTGGCCGCAATGATGCGCACGTCGCTGCGCAGCATCTGGTTCGACCCCACCGGCTCGTATTCCTTTTCCTGCAGCACCCGCAGCAGCTTGCTTTGCAAGGCCAGCGGCATGTCGCCGATTTCATCGAGGAACAATGTGCCGCCTTCGGCCAGTTGCAGCTTGCCGCTGCGGCCTTTGCGGTCCGCCCCGGTAAAGGCACCGGGCGCGGTGCCGAAGAACTCGGCCTCCAGCAGTGTTTCCGGGATGGCGGCGCTGTTGATGCTGACGAACGCTTTGTGGGCCCGGGCCGAGGCGGCATGGATGGCGTGCGCCAGCAACTCCTTGCCCGTGCCCGTCTCGCCCAGCAACAGCACCGGCGAGTCACTGCCTGCACCGCGCCGCGCACGGCGCTTGGCTTCCAGGCTGGCAGCGCTGCTGCCAACGAACTGCGCAAAGCTGTACTTGGCCTGGCGGGCGCGCAGTTGCGAGCGGGTCGAGGCAAGCTCCTGCTGCATGCTCGAATAACGCTTGAGCAGCGGCGACAGGCTGCGCAACTGATCGAACAGGGCAAAACCGATGGCGCCGATCAGCGCGCCTTGGTCGTCGTGGATAGGCAGGCGCATGACCACCAACGGCTCGTTCGGCGTGTCCAGCATGTCCAGCAGGATAGGCCGGCCATTGCTCACCACCTCGCGCATCAGGCTACCTGGGATCACTGCTTCGCAGGGCTGGCCAATCGCACTGGCCGCGTCGGCCAGGCCAAAGCGCCGGGCATAGCGTTCGTTCATCCAGGCGATACGCGCCTGGCGGTCGACGATCACCGTACCCTCGCTGGACTGTTCGATGATCTCGAACAACGAACGGATCGCCAGTTGCCGAACGTAGGGGTAGTCCTTGAGGCTGTCGCTGTCGTGCATGGAAAAAGTCCTGAATACGTTGTTTGCCCGCGCCGGCACCTTGCCTGAAACGTCAGCCCTTCGGGTCAAACGCCTGCCGCAAGGCATCGCCGATGAACACCAGCAGCGACAAGATCAGCGCCAGGGCAAAGAACGCGGTAAAGCCCAGCCACGGTGCCTCCAGGTGTTGCTTGCCCTGGGTCACCAACTCCCCCAGCGAGGCGCTGCCCGCGGGCATGCCGAAACCGAGGAAGTCCAGCGCGGTCAGCGTGGTGATGGCCCCGGTGAGCATGAACGGCACGTAGGTCAGTGTGGCATTCAAGGCATTGGGCAAGATATGCCGAAGCATGACCTGGCTGTCTGGCAAACCCAGCGCCCGGGCTGCTTTGACGTATTCCAGGTTGCGCCCCCGCAGGAACTCGGCCCGCACCACGTCGACCAGGGTCAGCCATGAAAACAGCGCCATGATCCCCAGCAGCCACCAGAAATCCGGCTCGACGAACCCGCTGAGGATGATCAGCAGGTACAACACCGGCAGCCCGGACCATACCTCCAGCAGGCGCTGGCCGAACAGGTCGACCCAGCCGCCGTGGTAGCCCTGCAGGGCGCCTGCCGTCACCCCGATGACCACGCTGATCACGGTCAGGGCAAAGGCAAACAGCAAAGACACCCGCGTGCCATACAACACCCGGGCCAGCACATCACGGCCCTGGTCATCGGTACCCAGCCAGTTGCTGCTGCTCGGTGGGCTGGGCGTTGGGACCTGCAAGTCGTAGTTCGGGGTGTCGGCGCTGAACGGGATCGGTGCGAACAGCATCCAGCCGCCCTGGTCCTCGATCAGCTTGCGCACGTAGGCGCTGCGGTAGTCGGGCTGGAACGGCAGCTGGCCGCCAAATTGCTGCTCGGTATAACGCTTGAGCGCCGGTACGTACAGTTCGCCCTGGTAGCCCAGTAGCAACGGCTTGTCGTTGGCCACCAGCTCGGCGCCCAGGCTCAGCGACAGCAGGGCGGCGAATACCCACAGCGATACCCAGCCCAGGCGGTTGCGGCGAAAGCGTTGCAGGCGCCGGCGCGCCACAGGCGACAGCATCAGTGTGCCCTCGTGTCGAAGTCGATGCGCGGGTCCAGCAAGGTGTAGGCCAGGTCGCCGATCAGGCGGATCAGCAGCCCTGCCAAGGTGAAGATGAACAACGTACCGAAGACGATGGGGTAGTCGCGGGACACGGCGGCGTCGTAGCTCATGCGGCCCAGGCCATCCAGTGAGAAAATTACCTCGATCAGCAGCGAGCCGGCGAAGAACACGCTGATAAGTGCCTGTGGCAACCCTGCCACCACCAGCAGCATGGCGTTGCGCAATACATGGCCGTAGAGCACCCGCCGCTCGCTCAGGCCCTTGGCCCGGGCGGTGACCACGTACTGGCGCGAAATTTCGTCGAGGAAGGCATTTTTGGTCAGCAAGGTGAGGGTGGCGAACCCGCCGATCACCAGGGCGCCGACGGGCAGTACCAGGTGCCAGAAGTAATCGGTCACCTTGCCGAGCAGGCTCAGCTCGTCGAAGTTGTCGGAAACCAGGCCACGCACCGGAAACCAGTTCAGCGAAGTGCCGCCGGCAAACACCACGATCAGCATCAGGGCGAACAGGAACGAGGGCAGGGCGTAGCCGACCACGATCAGTGCGCTGCTCCAGGCATCGAAGTGGCTGCCGTGGCGCACCGCCTTGCGAATGCCCAGGGGGATGGACACCAGGTAGGTGATCAGCGTGGCCCAGAAGCCCAGCGACAGGGTGACCGGCAGTTTGTCGAGGATCAGGTCGGTGACCTTGGCACCCCGGAAAAAACTGTTGCCGAAGTCCAGCCGGGCATACTGGCCCAGCATCAGCCAAAGGCGCTCGGGCGCTGACTTGTCGAAGCCGTACTGGCGCTTGATCTCTTCGATCAGTTTGGGGTCGAGCCCGCGGGTGGCGCGTGATTCACCGTGCACAACCTCCGAGCGCGCACCGGGGGCGCCACCGCCGATGCCTTGCAGGCGCGCCACGGCTTGTTCCACCGGGCCGCCTGGCGCGGCCTGCACGATGACGAAGTTGACCAGCAGAATCGCCAGCAAGGTCGGGATGATCAGCAGCAGGCGGCGCAACAGGTAGCGGGTCATGGGGCGGCGTTCCGGCGTATGGCCATCTGTTCATTGGTCAGCGCCGTTGGGCTGATCTCCCACCAGGTGTCCAGGCCTTCATCGTAGGTGGCCTGAACCTTGGGCAAGCCGAAGCGGTTCCACCAGACGGTGGAGCTGCCTGGCGGGTAGTAGTTGGGGATCCAGTAGTAATTCCACTGCAGCACCCGGTCCAGGGCGTGAGCGTGGCGCAGCATGTCGGCCTCGCTGGCAGCGCGTACCAGGCCGTCGATCAGGTGGTCGACGGCCGGGTCCTGCAGCACCATCAGGTTGTTCGAACCGGGGTCGTGGGCAGCGGCCGAGCCGAAGTAGTTGTACAGCTCGGCACCCGGTGAAAGCGTCACCGGGTAGCCGGTCACAACCATATCGTAGTCACGGGCCATCAGCCGGTTGACGTACTGCGCCGAGTCGACGTTACGGATGTTGAGGGTAACGCCGATCTGTGCCAGGTTGCGCTTCCAGGGCAACAACAGGCGCTCCATGCCGGCCTGGCCGTTGAGGAAGGTGAACGCCAGTGGCTCACCTTCGCGGTTGACCAGGCGGTCGCCATCGGCATGCCAGCCGGCCTGCTGCAGCAGGGCCAGGGCTTGCAACTGCTGGGCGCGGATGATTCCCGAGCCATCAGTGACCGGTGCCGTGAACACGTGGTCGAAGACTTCCTGCGGCACCTGGCCACGCAGCGGTTCGAGCAGTTTCAGCTCGCCGGCATCGGGTAGCTGGCGGGCGGCCAGCGGTGTATTGGAGAACACGCTCTGCTGGCGGATGTACAGGTTGCGCATCATCTGCCGGTTGCTCCACTCGAAGTCCCAGAGCATGCCCAGTGCCTGACGCACACGGCGGTCCTTGAACTGCGGCCGGTCCAGGTTGAACACGAAGCCCTGGGCTACCTGCGGTTTGGCCGGGCCCAGGTGGGCCCGTTGCAGGCGACCGTCGTCCAGTGTGGCGCCGTTGTAACCCAGGGTGTAGGCGGTTGCGGAGAACTCGCGGTTGTAATCGTAGCCCCCGCCCTTGAGCACCTGGCGCGCCACCTCGGTGTCGCCGAAGTACTCGATGCGCAGTTTGGCGAAATTGTAGCGGCCACGGCTGGCCGGCAGGTCACGGGCCCACCAGGTGGGGTCACGCTCGAAGGTGATGCTGCGGCCATTGTCGATCTGGCCGATGCGGTAGGGCCCACTGCCGACCGGTTTGTCGAAGCCGGCCCCGTTGGCGAAATCGCGTTGCTGCCAGTCGTGCTCGGGCAGCACGGGCAAGCTGGCCAGGTCCAGCGCCAGGGTATGGCCGTGCCCGGGCTTGAAGTCGAAGCGGATGCTGCGCGGGCCTTCCACGGTCACCGCGCTGACGTCGGCGAACTGGGTGCGGTAGGTCAGGCTGCCTTTGCTCATCAGCAGGTCGTAGGTGAAGCGCACGTCTTCGGCGCGCACCGGCTTGCCGTCGGCAAAGGTCGCCCGAGGGTCGATATCGAAACGCAGCCAGGCGTCATCCGGGCCACGCTCCATGCGCCGGGCGATCAGCCCATAGACGGTGTAGGGTTCGTCGAATGAGCGCACGGCCAGGGGTGCGAACAACAGGCCATCGACCTGGCTGACACCAATACCTTTGTCGATGTACGGCAGGATATGGTCGAACTGGCCAATCTCGATGGCCGAGCGGCGCAGCATGCCGCCCTTGGGGGCGCTGGGGTTCACATAGTCGAAATGCTGGAAACTGGCGCCGTAGCGGGGGGCTTCGCCGTACACCGTGAGGGCATGGGTGGGGGCGGCCAGGGTATCGAGGGCGAAACAAAGCAGCAACAGGCACCACAACCCCTGCAGAAGCGGGTTACCCCGCGAATACGCCCGAGCATGCAGCCTCGTTGCCTGAGCTGACGTATTCGCGTGTGAACCCGCTGCCACCGGGGGCATGAACAGCTGTTGGCTGCTTAGTCCTGACGGCTGGTGACTTCCAGCAGGTGGTAGCCGAACTGGGTCTTTACCGGGCCTTGCACGGTATTCACAGGTGCGCTGAACACCACGGTGTCGAATTCCTTGACCATCTGGCCTGGGCCGAACGAACCCAGGTCACCGCCCTGGCGGCTGGACGGGCAGGTGGAGTTGGCTTTGGCGATTTCAGCGAAATCGGCACCGGCTTCGATCTGGGCTTTCAGTTCGTTGCACTTGTCTTCGCTGGCAACGAGGATGTGACGGGCGGTTGCACGGGCCATGGGTACTGCTCCTTGGGGTAAAAAGTGCAAGCCTAGCGCACTTGTCCGGGGTATGTCTCGCCAGGCTTGCAACCATCGGTTCACAGTTGTTGTGCGGCTTCGCGCAACAGCGTTTCGGTCGAGGCCCAACCCAGGCAGCCGTCGGTGATCGACACGCCGTATTTCAGGGCGCCCTTGCCCAGCGCCTGGCAACCGTCGAACAGGTGGCCTTCGATCATCACGCCCACCAGCGAGCGGTCGCCGCTCAGGCGTTGCGCCAGCACCTCATTGAACACCGCAGGCTGGCGCGCTGGGTCCTTGCCGCTGTTGGCATGGCTGCAATCGACCATGATCCGTGGCTGCAAGCCAGCCTTGGCCAGCGCCTGGCGGGCGAGGGCAATGCTAGGGGCATCGTAGTTGGGCCCTTTGTGGCCGCCGCGCAGTACCAGATGGGTGTCGGGGTTGCCCAGGGTTTCGATGATCGCCGGGTGGCCTTGCGCGTCCAGGCCGAAGTGGCGGTGCGGGTGTGCGGCGCTGCGCATGGCGTCGCTGGCTACGGCAATACCACCATCGGTGCCGTTCTTGAAGCCCACTGGCAGCGCCAGGCCACTGACCATTTCGCGGTGGATCTGCGATTCGGTGGTACGCGCGCCGACCGCAGCCCAGGCCAGCAGGTCGTCGAAGTAGCCCGCGGCCAGCGGTTGCAGCAACTCGGTGGCGATGGGCAGGCCGCGCTCGATCATGCTAAGCATCAGCCCGCGAGACAGGGCGATGCCGGCATGCATGTCGTCGCTGCCATCCAGGTGCGGGTCATACGCCAGGCCTTTCCAGCCCACCGTGGTACGCGGTTTTTCGACGTAGGCGCGCATCACCAACAGCAGCTTGTCGTCGACGTCGCGGCTGAGGGCGGCCAGGCGGTCGGCGTATTCCAGCGCGGCGCGCGGGTCGTGGATCGAGCACGGGCCGACGATCACCAGCAGGCGCTGATCGTGGCCTTCGAGGATGTTGCGGATAGCCTGGCGGTGGGCATGGACTTGCTGGGCCAGGTCTGTGGCGAGCGGCATTTGCTGCTTGAGCAGGTGCGCACTGGGGAGGCGTTTGCTGACTGCGGTGTTGGCCGCTTGCGGCTGGGTCAGGGGCAGGGCGAGGCTGGAGGCGTGCATGGCATTTTTCCCTGGGCGGACGGCGGGGGCTGGCCCGCGCGGTCGGCCCTATCGAGGTGTTCGACAGATCGTTGAATTACTGTTGGCTGCTGCATTGCCACCTGTGCAAGACCGATCGGAGGCGGCTGGCTGGCCCGAGCGGGATTGGCTAAATCGCCAGGTGTAGGTGTCGGCGTAGTAATAGGTGGCGTAGTTCATGAAGCGGTCCTCAATGTGAATCAATGGTTTTTTCAAAGGCCTGAAACGCAAAACCCCCGGTCGGGGAGCCGACCGGGGGTTTGAGTATTCTCATGTTCGGCGGCCCCTCGAAGGTGGGCGCCGTGCAGGTATCGGCGCCTAGTGGCTAAACCAATACCCGAAGTAATAGCTTGCTGGAGCTACGCAGCCGGCAACGGCCAGCACAGGGCGCGGTTGGCGACCGGTGTGGTTGGCGAGGTGGCGGATGTGTGTTGGCATGTTGCACTCCAGTGAATGAGCCCGAGCTTACTGCAGTTCGGCTGGGCCATTCAATGGATAAATACTATGTGTTCAATCATTTATTTGTGTACTGAATGGTTAAACGGCCCTGTCAACGGCTGTCCTGATCTTCAGCGGTGCCACCGCTGGCGCCGGCACCCGAGCCAGTGGCCTCGCCGGTGCTGTTGGAGCCGCCCGTGGCGCCATCGGCGGCATCGGAGCTGCTGCCGGTGTCGCTACTGTCATTGCTTTTGCCGCTGCCAGGGGTGTTGACGCTGCTGCCCTCACCGGCAGTCTTGCCGCCAGATTGGTCGGTTTGTGGGTGGCTGTCGGTGTTGGTGGCCGTGGCGGCGAAGCTGGTGCCAGCGAGTGGGATCAGCGCCAATGCCAGGCACAGAGAGAGCGGGCGAATGCGGATCATGGGATATCTCCATTGTGCGGATGATCTGTCATTCGTTTGGCCTGGTGAGCCGGGCTGGGTGCCGTTCGGGCGACGAGCGGTAAGCGCAACAAGCGATGGGTGCCGCTGCGCCGGGCCGGCGATCAGCGAGATTGCGCGTGTTCTTGCAGAAGCTCGGGGCTGTTGAAGTTGCTCAAGCGGCGATCGTCTGCGCTGCACTCAAGCGCTTGCACCTTGGCGCGCAACAGGGCCTTCTGCAAGCTCCGCTCACCCTCGGCCCAGGCTTGCTCCAGCACCGGCAACAACTGGCGCGGCAGCACGCTGAACATCGGCTGCCAGTAGCCGCCCTGGTGCGCCATCGCGGCACTGTCATTGGCCGCAGCAACCCGCAGCAGGTCTTCGATCAGTGCGCGGTCGACCAGCGGCGCATCGCAGGCCAGCACCACCACCCATGCATGCCGCGCCACCTTCAGCCCGGCAATCACCCCCGCCAGCGGCCCAGGGAAGTCGTTGTCGGCATCGCCCACCAACTGGTCGGCATACACCCGGTAGGCCTGCTGGTTGCGGTTGCAGGAAATCACCAGGTCGTCAGTCAGGGGCCGCAGCACGCGATGGATTGCGGCCACCAGTGGCTCGCCCTGCCAACTGATCAAGCCCTTGTCCCGGCCGCCCATACGTTGCCCGCGGCCTCCCGCGAGGATCAGGGCAGAGCAGGTGAGCAATTGTTCAGTCATTGGCTAAAGTCCGAGGCAGGTACGCAGGCAACCCTCACACGCACGACAGCGGTTGTCCAGCGGACGTGAACGCGGGGCCAGGGCACTGACATTTTTGCCAGTTGTGCCCGCCGCTGCTTCTCCCTTGAATAGGGCTGCAGCCTTGCCCTCGCAATGAGGGCAAGCCAGATTCCCAGGAGGAGGCAATTGAACAAAGCGCAACTTATTGAACAGGTAGCAGCGCGCGCCGAACTCAGCCAGGCGATGGCCAAAAAGGCAGTCGATGCCTTCATCGACGGGATCAAGGCGTCGCTGAGCACACACACGCCTGTCGCTTTGGTGGGTTTCGGCAGGTTCGAGACTGCCCGAAGGCCAGCGCGGGTCGGCAGGGACCCGCGGTCTGGCAAACCGTTGAACATACCTGCGGCGATGACGGTCAAGTTTCGAGCTGGCAAGGATCTGAAGGATGCCGTCAGATTCCGCGGGGAGCCCGAGGCCAAGACCAAACCCCGCAAGTGAACGCAGAGGGTCCCTGGGGACCCTCATTCAGGGGCTGTCGTGCAGCGCCTCGCCGGCCGTTGCGGTTTTGCGCGTGCCAGCCAGCCGCATCACGCTGACGAAGAACACCGGCACGAATACCACCGCCAGCGTTGCGCTCAGCATGCCGCCGATAACCCCGGTGCCAATTGCCTGTTGGCTGGCCGAGCTGGCACCGCTGGCGATCGCCAAGGGCACCACACCGAGGATGAACGCCAGCGATGTCATCACGATCGGCCGCAGGCGCAGGCGGGCGGCCTGTACGGCGGCATCGGCGGCGTCCACGCCCTGGTCGACCAGGTGCTTGGCGAACTCGATGATCAGAATGGCGTTCTTCGCCGACAGGCCGATCAAGGTGATCAGGCCGACCTTGAAGAACACGTCGTTGGGCATGCCGCGCAGGGTTACCGCCAGGACCGCACCCAGCACGCCGAGTGGCACCACCAGCAGCACTGCGGTGGGTATCGACCAACTCTCGTACAGCGCAGCCAGGCACAGGAACACCACCAGCAGCGACAGTGCCATCAACATCGGCGCCTGGCTGCCGGACAGGCGTTCTTGCAGTGACAGGCCGGTCCATTCCAGGCCCGTACCGGCGGGCAGTTGCGCGACCAGGCGCTCGATTTCGGCCATGGCTTCGCCCGAGCTGTAGCCGGCGGCCGGTTCGCCGGAAATCGACACCGCCGGGTAGCCGTTGTAGCGCGTCAGCTGCACCGGGCCGCTGACCCATTTGGCCTGGACGAACGCGGCCAACGGCACCATCTTGCCGCTGCTGTTGCGCACATGCATGTTCAGCAGGTCTTGCACCTGGCTGCGCTGGTCGCCTTCGGCCTGCACCACCACGCGCTGCATGCGGCCCTGGTTCGGGAAGTCGTTGACGTAGCTGGAGCCCACTGCCACGTCGAGTACCGAGCCGATATCGGCAAACGTCACGCCCAGGGCATTGGCCTGGCGGCGGTCGATCTCCAGCTGCACCTGCGGGCTTTCCGCCAGCGAGGCTTCGCGCACGTTGCTCAGTACCTTGCTCTTGGCGGCCTGCTCGAGCAGCTGGTCACGCGCCGCCATCAGCGCGCGGTGGCCCATGCCACCCCGGTCCTGCAGGCGGAAATCGAAGCCGGTCGACTCGCCAAGCCCGTCGATGGGCGGCGGCAGTACGGCGTAGGCCACCGCATCCTTGAGTTGCGTGAAGGCCTGATTGGCGCGCTCGGCAATCGCCTGGGCAGTGTGTTCGGCACCGCGCTCGGACCAGTCCTTGAGGGTGGTGAAGGCCAGCGCGGCGTTCTGCCCGCTGCCCGAGAAGCTGAAACCCAGGATCAGTGTGGTGTTGCCGACCCCCGGTTCTTCACTGTTGTGCGCCTCGATCTGGGCGGCCACCTGTTCGGTGCGCATGCGGCTGGCGCCCGGCGGCAGCTGGATGTCCGTAATGGTGTAGCCCTGGTCTTCGGTGGGCAGGAACGCCGTGGGCAGCTGGCTCAAGCCATAGCCCAATACCCCCAGCAGCAGCGCATACAGCAACAGGTAGCGCCCGCTGCGTTGCAGCGCTTGCATGACCCAGCGCTGGTAGCCATTGCTCATGCCCTCGAAACGGCGGTTGAACCAGCCGAAGAAACCCTTGCGTGCATGCTGTTCGCCCTTGGCCACAGGCTTGAGCAGCGTGGCGCACAGTGCCGGGGTCAGGCTGAGGGCGAGGAAGGCCGAGAACAGGATCGATACCGCCATGGCGACCGAAAACTGTTGGTAGATCACACCCACCGAACCTTGCATGAAGGCCATGGGCAGGAACACTGCCACCAGTACCAGGGTGATGCCGATGATCGCGCCGCTGATCTGGCTCATGGCCTTGCGCGTGGCTTGCCGGGGCGGCAAGCCTTCTTCGGCCATGATGCGTTCGACGTTTTCCACCACCACGATGGCGTCATCGACCAGGATGCCGATGGCCAGCACCATGCCGAACAGGGTCAGCACGTTGATCGAGAAACCCAGCGCCAGCATTACGGCGAAGGTGCCCATCAGTGCCACCGGTACCACCAGGGTCGGGATCAGCGTGTAGCGCAGGTTCTGCAGGAACAGGAACATCACCGCGAACACCAGCAGCATGGCTTCGAACAGGGTACTGATGACCTGCTCGATCGACACCTTGACGAACGGCGAGGTGTCGTAGGGGATGTCGTACCTGACCCCCTCGGGGAAGTAGCGCGCCAGGTCCTGCAGTTTCGCCCGTACCAGGGTGGCGGTCTGCATGGCATTGGCGCCCGGTGCCAGTTGCACGCTGAAGGCCGTTGCCGGCTTGCCGTTCAAGCGGGTGCCGTACTGGTATTCCTGTGCGCCGACTTCCACCCTGGCGACATCGCCAAGGGTGACCACGGAGCCGTCGGGGTTGGCGCGCAGCACAATGGCGGCGAACGCTTCCGGCGTGCTCAGCTGGCCTTTGACCACCACGTTGGCCGTGATTTCCTGAGTGCTGCGGCTGGGCAGGTCGCCAATGCTGCCAGGGGCTACCTGGGCGTTCTGGCCGGCGATGGCGTCGGCCACGTCGTTGGGCGTTAGGTTGAAACCGACCAGCTTGCGCGGGTCGATCCAGATGCGCATGGCCCGTTCCGAGCCATACAGCTGGGCCTTGCCGACGCCTTTGAGGCGGCGTATTTCATCCATCACGTTACGCGCCAGAATGTCCGACAGGGCGGTTTCGTCGAGTTTGCCGTCTGTGGAGGTGAGGGTGGCCAGCAGCAGAAAGCCGGTGGACACCTTCTCGACCTGCAGGCCCTGTTGGGTGACCGGCCGCGGCAGGCGGGACTCGACCACCTTCAGGCGGTTCTGCACGTCGACCTGGGCCAGGTCCGGGTGGGTGCCCGGGGCGAAGGTGGCGGTAATGGTGGCGCTGCCCAGGCTGCTCTGGGATTCGAAGTACAGCAGGTTGTCGGCCCCGTTGAGCTCCTGTTCGATCAGGCTGACCACGCTTTCGTCCATGGTGGCTGCCGAGGCGCCGGGGTATACGGCGTAGATCTCGACCTGCGGCGGTGCCACGTTGGGGTATTGGGCCACCGGCAGTTGCGGGATGGCCAGCGCGCCGGCCAGCAGGATGAACAGCGCGACCACCCAGGCGAATACCGGGCGGTCTATGAAGAATTGCGGCATGGGTCAGGCCCTCACTGGCCGTTGTGCTGTGCGATGGGCGGCGTTTGTGGGCTGGGGTCGACCTGCACCTGGTCGCCGGCCTTGACGTGCTGCAGGCCCTCAATGACCACCCGCTCACCAGCGGCCAGGCCGGCGCTGACGATCCAGCGGTCGCCCTGGGTATTGCCCAGCACCACCTCGCGCTCGCTCACCCGCGCCTGCGGGTCGACCACCAGTACCTTGGGCACCCCGGCGCTGTCACGCAGGATGGCGCGCTGCGGCACACTCAGGCCATGGGGTTGCACGGCCTGCTCGAGGCGCACGCGCACGTAGCTGCCGGGCAACAGGTCCAGGTCCGGGTTGGGGAACTCGCTGCGCAGGGTGATCTGGTTGGTGCTGGGGTCGACGCTGATGTCGGAGAACAGCAATTTGCCCGGCAGTGGGTAGGGGCTGCCGTCGTCCTGGATCAGCGTCGCCCGGGCCTGACCGTCGCCCACCTGCTGCAGCTCGCCCGCGCGCAAGGCGCGGCGCAGGGCATTGAGCTCGCGGGTGGATTGGGTGACATCGGCGTGGATCGGGTCCAGTTGCTGAATGGTCGCCAGCGGGGTGCTCTCGTTTTGCCCGACCAGCGCGCCTTCTGTGACCTGGGCACGGCCAATGCGCCCGGAGATGGGCGCGGTGACCGTGGCATAGCCGAGGTTGAGGCGTGCGCGCGCCAGTGCCGCCTTGGCTTCGGCTACGGCGGCATCGGCCTGCAGCAGGCTGGCCTTGGCATTGTCGTATTCCTGGCGGCTGACCGCCTTGTCGTCAACCAGCTGGCGGTAGCGCTGCTCTTGCAGGCGGGCCTGGTAGCGAGTGGCTTCGGCCTTGGCCAAGGTTGCGCGGGCACTGTCGTGGTCGGCTTTGAACGGCGCCGGGTCGATCAGGAACAGCACATCGCCTTGCTTGACGTCACTGCCTTCGCGGTACACCCGCTTGAGCACCACGCCGGCGACCCGCGCGCGCACTTCTGCGGTACGCGGGGCCAGGATGCGGCCACTGAGTTCGCTGCTGATGGCCAAGGGCTGCAGTTGCAGGGTTTCCACCCGTACTTGCGGGGTGGGCGCCTGTTCGTCTTGCTCGGCGCTGTTGCCGCAGCCGGCCAGGGACAGGCTCAGAAACGCCAGAAGCGCCACTGGGCGCAGGCGAAGGGAGAGGGTAGTAGGCATGCGGATCTTCCGATGATGACGGGGTATATGCTACGGCAGGCATTGCTGGGCGGCTGTTAATACCTGTAGGGCGAGTGTGAAAAAATGTAAAGAACAAGCCTGTGGTGTTGCAGTGTTCTATATCCTGAGTATTCCTGTGCCGGCTTCTTCGCGGGCTTGCCCGCTCCCACAAGGACCGCACAGTATCTGAAATCTGTGCTGTACCTGTGGGAGCGGGCAAGCCCGCGAAGAGGCCGGCAAGGCCCAACACAACCTAGATTCCCAAGCACCTATGCCGAATATTCTCCTGGTCGAAGACGACAGCGCCCTGTCCGAGTTGATCGCCAGCTACCTGCAACGCAACGACTTCCACGTCCAGGTGATCGCCCGCGGCGATCATGTGCTGGACGAGTACCGCCGGCAAAAGCCCGATCTGGTCATTCTCGACCTGATGCTGCCGGGCCTCGATGGCCTGCAGGTCTGCCGCCTGTTGCGCCAGGAATCGCAAGGCTTGCCGATCCTGATGCTGACCGCCCGTGACGACAGCCACGACCAGGTACTGGGCCTGGAAATGGGTGCCGACGACTATGTGAGCAAACCCTGCGAGCCCCGTGTGCTGCTGGCGCGGGTGCGTACCTTGCTGCGCCGCAGCAGTGTCAACGAGCCACGGCTGGACCACGACCTGATCGTGATCGGCGGCCTGCGCATCGACCTGGCCGAACGCACGGTCAGCTGGCGCGGCGACGAAGTGGAGTTGTCCAGCGGCGAGTACAACCTGTTGGTGGTGCTGGCGCGCAACGCCGGCGAAGTGCTGAACCGCGACCGCATCCTGCAGCAACTGCGGGGCATCGAATTCAATGGCACCGACCGCTCGGTGGACGTGGCCATTTCCAAGCTGCGGCGCAAGTTCGACGACAACGCCGGTGAAGCGCGCAAGATCAAGACCGTATGGGGCAAGGGCTATCTGTTCAGCCGCGTCGAGTGGGAGTGCTGACCGGCCATGCTCAAGATCCTGGTGCGGCTGTACCTGGTGATCATCATTGCCTACGCCGGTGCGCTGCTGCTTATCCCCGACAGTATCGTCGGTCTGTTCCATGACCGGTTCATGGCCTACAACCTGGACCAGGCCAAGGGTGTGCAGTCGATGGTCGTGCGCCAGTTCCGTCAGGCGCCGCGCGAGCAGTGGCCAGCGGTAGCGCAGGAGCTGGCCGGTGATTTCGCACCGCTGCAACTGCGGCTGTTGCCCATGGACCAGGCGGGCCTGAGCGACCTGGAGCAGGCGCGCCTGGCGCAGGGGCTGCACGCGGTACGCATTGGCGAGTGGGGCTATTACGAAACCGTGCTGGCCCCCTTGGACAAACAGTGGCTGGTAGAGCTGCATTCGCCGCCCGACCCGTTCGACATCAACGTATTGTCCTGGGGGGTGACCGTCTTGATCGGTGCCGCCATGCTCGGCTGCCTGCTGCTGTGGGTGTGGCCGCACTGGCGGGACCTGGAGCGCCTGAAGGAAACCGCACGGCGCCTGGGCCAGGGGCACATGGCCGAGCGTACGCACATCTCGCCGCACTCCAACATCGGTGAGCTGGCCGGGGTGTTCGATACCATGGCCAGCGACCTTGAGCGGCACGTCAACCAGCAACGCGAGCTGCTCAATGCGGTGTCGCACGAGCTGCGTACGCCGTTGACCCGGCTCGACTTCGGCCTGGTGCTGTTGTTCGACGAAGTGCCGCCAGCCAGCCGCAAGCGCTTGCTGGAACTGGTTGGCCATGTGCGCGAGCTGGATGAGCTGGTGCTGGAATTGTTGTCGTACAGCCGGCTGTACAACGCCGACCAGGCCCGCGAGCGGGTCGAGGTGTCGTTGCTGGAACTGGTCGACAGCGTGCTGGGCGGCTTCGCCGAGGAGCTCGATGGCCGCGGCATCCAGTGGGAAGTTCGCGCCGAAAGCGAGCTACCCCGCTTTGTGCTGGACCCGCGGCTCACCGCCCGGGCCGTGCAGAACCTGGTGCGCAATGCCATGCGTTACTGTGACCAGAGCCTGTTGCTGCGCTTGTGCCTGGACCAGGACGGCGCGTGCCTGTTGACGGTGGAAGACGACGGTATCGGCATTCCGGTAGCGGAGCGGGAGCGGATCTTCCAGCCGTTCTACCGGCTGGACCGCAGTCGTGACCGGAACACCGGTGGTTTTGGCCTAGGCTTGGCGATCAGCCGGCGTGCGATCGAGGGCCAGGGCGGTACGTTGACTGTCGCACAGTCGGCGCTGGGCGGGGCGCAGTTCCGCATCCGCTTGCCTGCCCGTTAGCAGGCGGCAGGGGCGTACAGGCTTTTTCTTCTCGGCCAGTTCTTGTAGGTTTACAGTTCTTCAAGCCAGGGAGCTGAACATGCAAGGCAAGGCACGCAAGATCGTTCAGGCCATTCTTTACGAGGCCATCGCCGTCGCCTGCGTGGCCCCGGCACTGGCGTTGGCGTTCGGCGCCGGCATGGCGCAATCCACAGTGCTGTCGGTGCTGATGTCAGGCATCGCCATGAGCTGGAACATGGGTTACAACTGGGTGTTCGAGCGCTGGGAGGCGCGCCAGCAGCGGCGTGAACGTACGTTCACCCGGCGCCTGCTGCACGCCCTGGGTTTCGAGGGTGGGTTGGTGCTGATCCTGCTGCCGCTGGTGGCCTACTGGCTGAACGTCAGTCTGTGGGCGGCGCTGCTCACCAACCTGGCATTGTTCGTGTTCTTCTTCGTCTACGCCTTCGTGTTCCAGTGGGGCTTCGACAAAGTGTTCGATGTGCCGCTGTCGGCGCAGCAAGCCAAGTGTTGACGTGGGCCTGCGCGGCAGGCTAAGTTCCTGGTCTATGAACACTTACCCGCACGTGAACGCCATCATTATTACCGCCATTATCAGCTTGGCGGGCTAGCGCGTACGTGCACCGAACCCGCCCTGGAGGCGGGTTTTTTCTCTCTGACTCCTGGGCAACGTAACAAAGCCAAGGAGTCATCGATGACCAGCTTCAGCACCCCCCGTACCCCAGCAACCCCCCAGCAACTGCTGTCGGAGCATGTGCGGCGCATTCTTGCCGCGCCGGTGTACGATCTGGCTATCGAAACGCCGCTGCAAGCTGCCCCGGCCTTGTCTGCCCGCCTGGGTAACCAGGTGTTGCTCAAGCGTGAAGACCTGCAGCCGACTTTCTCGTTCAAGATCCGCGGTGCCTACACCCGCCTGTCGCGGCTTGGCACCGCGCAACGCGAGCGCGGGGTCATCACGGCGTCGGCGGGCAACCATGCCCAGGGCGTGGCCCTGGCAGCTGCGCACTTGGGCATGCAGGCCACCATCGTCATGCCCACCACCACACCGTCGTTGAAGGTGGAGGGGGTGCGCTCACGCGGTGGCCATGTGGTGTTGCACGGCGAGAGCTTCCCGCATGCCCTGGCCCATGCCTTGAAACTGGCCGACCAGGCCGGCGCCACCTTCGTGCCGCCGTTCGATGACCCCGATGTCATCGCTGGCCAGGGTACGGTGGCCATGGAAATACTGCGCCAGCACCCGGGTGCGCTGGACGCCATCTTCGTGCCGGTGGGCGGCGGTGGCCTGATCGCCGGTATCGCCGCCTACGTGAAGTACCTGCGCCCCGAAGTGAAGGTGATTGGCGTCGAGCCGGACGACTCCAATTGCCTGCAAGCGGCAATGGCTGCGGGGGAGCGGGTGGTCCTGCCGCAGGTGGGCAGCTTTGCCGATGGGGTGGCGGTGGCGCAGGTCGGCGCGCATTGTTTCGAGCTGTGCCGGCACTTCGTCGACGAGGTGCTGACGGTGAGCAGTGACGAGCTGTGCGCAGCGATCAAGGATATCTACGATGACACCCGTTCCATCACCGAGCCTTCCGGCGCATTGGCAGTGGCCGGGATCAAGCAGTATGTGGCGCAGCACGGCGCACAAGGGCAGACCCTGGTGGCGATCGATTCCGGCGCCAACGTCAACTTCGACCGTTTGCGCCATGTGGCCGAGCGCGCCGAACTGGGCGAGCAGCGCGAGGCAATCATTGCAGTGACCATCCCGGAGCAACCCGGCAGCTTCCGGGCGTTCTGCCAGGCACTGGGCAAACGCCAGATCACCGAGTTCAACTACCGCTACTACCCCGGCCAGCAGGCGCGCCTGTTCGTCGGGGTGCAGACCCACCCGGTGCACGACCCGCGCAAGCAACTGCTGGCCAGCCTGGCTGGGCAGGGTTACGCCGTACAGGACTTGACCGACAACGAGTTGGCCAAGTTGCATGTGCGCCATACCGTGGGCGGTCATGCCGCCCCGGGGGCTACTGAGCGGGTGCTGCGCTTCGAGTTCCCGGAACGGCCAGGGGCGTTGCTGGGTTTTCTGGAGCGCTTGGGCAAGCACTGGAACATCAGCCTGTTCCATTACCGCAACCATGGCGCGGCCCAGGCCCGGGTGCTCGCCGCCCTGGAAGTGCCGGCGCAAGAGCTGGCGGGCTTGCCGACGGCCCTGGATGCCATGGGCTACCAGTACTGGGATGAGACCGACAACCCGGCCTACACACTGTTCCTGGGCTGAGCCGGGTCGGCGGGTACGCGGTCAAGCGGACCCGGCGCGCCGTTCAGCGTGCACCGCGCCCGTAGGCCTGGCTGATGCGGTCGATGACCATGGCCAGGGCAACGATCGCCAGCCCGGCTTCCACACCCTGGCCCACGTTCAAGGTCTGGATACCCGCCAGCACATCCTCACCCAAGCCGCGCGCGCCGATCATCGACGCCACCACCACCATCGACAAGGCCATCATCACCGACTGGTTCAGCCCGGCCATGATGCTGGGCAGCGCCAGCGGCAGGGCTATACGCCGCAACCGCTGCCAGCGGCTGGCGCCCAGCCCATGGGCGGCCTTCAGCAGCGACGGGTCGATCTGGCTCAGGCCCAGCTGGGTCAGGCGCACCAAGGGTGGCAGGGCGTAGATCAGGGTGGCGAATACTGCCGGCACCTTGCCCAGCCCAAACAGCATCAGCACCGGGATCAGGTACACGAACGCCGGCAGTGTCTGCATCACATCCAGAACTGGCAGCAACAACCGCCTGGCCAGTGGCCGGGCGGCCAGCAGGATGCCCAGCGGTACGCCAACCAGTACGCACAAACCCGTACTCACCAGCACCAAGGCCAGGGTCTGCAGCAGTTTGTCCCACAGCCCGAGCATGCCGATCAGTGCTAGCAGGGCCACCAGCACCACGCTGCGCAGCAGGCTGCGGCTGGCGTGCCAGGCCAGCAGGCCGACCATCGCCAGCAGCAGCCACCAAGGCAACAGGCGCAGCAGGTTCTCCAGCCCGACCAGCACCTGCAGCAACTGGTCGGACACGTTGCGCAAGTGGTCGCCGTAGTGCAACACCAGCCAGTCGACCACGCGGTTGACGCTGTCAGCGATGGAAAACTGCAAGGCTTGAGGGAAACCGTCGCTCACAGGCTGGCCTCGACCTTGGCGGCGATATCGGCGGGCAGCCAGGCCTTCCATACCTCGCGGTTATCGCGCAGGAAGGCCAGCGCGGCTTCGCGCGGTGGCGTGCGCTTTTCACTCATGTTCGCCAGCGCCTGGTTCAGGCGCTGGATTGGCAAGTCGACCTGCTCGAAGACACGCACAAGGTCTGGGTAGCCATCGCGAAACGCCTTGGACACCCCGATCGACAATTTCGCCGGAAGTGACTGGCTGCCTTGGGGGTTGGGGTTGCTTGCATCGGTGAGGGTGGCCCAGGCGTTGGCATCGAACGGGGGTTCTTGCAGGCGTACGAGCTTGTAACGGCCCATGAGGGGGGTAGGGTTCCAGTAGTAGAACAGCACGGGCTGGCCACGGCGGATGGCCGAGGTGATTTCGGCATCCATGGCGGCACCGGAGCCACTGCGGAAGTTGGTGTACAGCTCATTCAAACCGTAGGCCTTGAGCTTCTGGCTGTTCACGGTTTCGGAGGTCCAGCCGCTGGGGCTGTTGAGGAAGCGGCCTTTGTCGGGCGACTCGGGGTCGCGAAACACCTGCGGGTAGCGCTTGAGGTCCTGGACTTGGCGCAGGTCGGGGGCACTGGGCTTGATGCCACGGGCAGGATCGCCCTCTATCACATAGGCCGGCACCCACCAGCCTTCTTCGGCATTTTTTACCGTGTCGCCCAAGGCGAATACCTGGCTGGCCTGCTCGGCCTTGACCCAGGCGGGGCTGCGCCCGGCCCACTCCTCGGCGATGACCTGAAGGTCGTTACGTGCCAGCGCCACCTCCATGCTGACCGTGCTGCCGGGCAGGGTGTCGGTGGGGTAGCCGTAGCCGCGCTCGACAATCAGCCGCAATATCTCGGTGGTGAGTGCGCCGCTTTCCCAGCTGATGGCGCCGAAATGAATGGGAGCGGGCTGGTCGGCCGCTGCTGCGCTATCGGTGCTGGCCAGGCCAACCGTCAGCAGCAGCCCGGCCAGGAGCGCGGGGATTGTTTTCATGTGCACCTCGTCGTCGACAGTGCGGCAAGTGTAGACGACGAGGTTGGGCTGCCCTGGGGGCCAATGGCGCCCCCAATGCTTCAGACGCGGAACTGGTCCATCAGCGCCTGCTGCTGGTTGGCCAGGCTGTTCAGCGACTGGCTGACCCGGGCTGACTCATTGGCCTGGCCGGACAGCGATTCGGTCACGTCACGAATGGTGGCCACGTTGCTGTTGATTTCCTCGGCCACCGCGCTTTGTTCCTCGGCGGCCGAGGCAATCTGCAGGTTCATGTCGGTGATCACCGTCACCGCCTGGCCGATGCGCTGCAGCGCGGTCACCGCCTGGCCTACCTGTTCGACACCGCCCTGTGCCTGGCGGTGGCTCTGGTCCATGGCGCCGACCACTTCGCGGGTGCCGTTCTGCAGCGCCTCGATCACCTGGCGGGTTTCCTCCACCGACTCCTGAGTGCGTTGGGCGAGGTTGCGCACCTCGTCCGCGACCACGGCAAAGCCCCGGCCGGCCTCGCCAGCGCGCGCTGCCTCGATGGCGGCGTTGAGCGCCAGCAGGTTGGTCTGTTCGGCAATCGAGCGGATCACTTCCAGCACCGAACCGATCTTCTCGCTGTTCTGTGCCAGGCCCTCGACCTCGGCCATGGCATCGCTCATGTTGGCGGCCAGGGCGTCGATGCTGCTGGTGGTCCGATCGATCACCGCCAGGCCTTCCCGGGTGGCCTGGTCGGCATCACGTGCCGCCTGGGCGGCCTGGGCGGCGCTGCGTGCCACATCCTGAGCGGTGGCGCTCATTTCATGCGAAGCGGTGGCTACCTGGTCGACCTGGCGGTACTGCTGCTCCATGCCGGCGCTGGTTTCAGTCGCGATCGCCGAAGACTGGTCGGCGGTACCCCGGGCGGCCTGCACCGAGCGTTTCACCTCGGCGATGGTCGGTTGCAGCTTGTCGAGAAAACGGTTGAACCAGCCGGCCAGTTCACCGAGTTCGTCCTGCTTCTGGTAAGCCAGGCGCCGGGTGAGGTCACCTTCGCCGCTGGCGATATCCTTGAGCATGGCGGCCACGCCAAGAATCGGCCGGGTGACCCCGCGCGCCATCAGCCATACCAGCAGCAGGCCGGCGATCGCGGCAGCCAGGCCCAGGCCGAGTTCCAGCAAGGTTCCGCTGGTGTTCAGTGTGTCCAGTTCCTGCTTCAGTGCTTCAGCGGGGCCGGTCAGGGCATTTTCCGGCACATCCAGCAACACGCCCCAGGGCTGGGCATCAGGGATTGGCCGGAACGCGGCCAGCACTTTCAGGCGCTGCTGGTCATGCAGAATGCTCAGCTTGCCAGCGGCCAGCCTGCGCACCAGTGCGGCGCCATGGGCGGGGTCGACCTGGTCGACGCGCTGGGCCAGCTTGCTGGCGTCGGCGCTGTAGCCGGCCAGCAGGCCGACCGGGCTGAGAATGCCGACCCGGGTGCGGCCCTCGTACAGGTTGCGGCTGGCCTCTTCGCTGAGTGCCTGCAGGCTGTTGAGGTTGATGTCGATGGACAGCGTGGCGATGATCTTGCCATTGACCGTCAGCGGGAAAACGATACTGGTCATCAGCACTTGCTGGCCGTCGATGGCATAGAAGTACGGCTCCACCACACATACCTTGCCGGTAGTGCGCGGGCATACCCACCAGGTGTTGGCCGGCTGGCCACTGGGGCCGATCTCGGTGTTGGCCATGTCATGTTCAGGCAGTGCCATGGCCGTCAGCTGGCCGGCACGCGGCTGCGACCAGTACAAGGCGAAGCGCCCGGTCTCGTTGCTGCCCAGTTCCGGTTTGTCGGCGAACAGGTTGTCCTTGTTGTCCAGTGCATTGGGCTCGAACACCAGTGACAGGCCAAGCAGGTCGGGGTTGGCCTGCAAGGCGGCGCGTACCTGGCGCGTCATGTCCTCGCGCAGGTCGAAGGCATCGAGAAAGCGCTTTTCGGCCTGTTCGCGCAGGAACAGCACCTGGCGGGCGAAACCAGCACCGTACTGGTAGGCGTCCATGAACTGGCGGCGAATGTTCAACGCCTGTACTTCACCTTGCGACTCGATGCGCGACTGCGCCGCCTCGGTCAACATCTGCATGCTGCTGGCCTTGACCAGGTCCGAGCTGTGGTCCATGCGGTACAGCGACAGGCCGACGAGCAGGGTGACGATGCTGGCCAGGCAAAGGCCGGCGAGCAGGGTGATCTTCCACTGGATGGAGAGTTGTCGCAAAGGCATGGGGCGGTTCCCTTTTTCAATGCAGTAAGGGTTATGGCTTTGGGCAGGGTGGGCAGGTCGTGGGGGCAGGCAAGTGGCCCCAACATCACCGTATCGGCGCTGTAGGATTTTTCTTTATTCAAACATTCAATTTAAATTTGTCGCCGGTGAAATCCGCCGCAACCTGGCAATTTTGACATCTGCCGCCCACTGCTTCAGAGTTCGCGCTTTTTTCTGTCGTAAAGAGGTAAGCCCACCATGAATGCAGTGATCGCCGCGGTCGGCATCATGCTGATACTCAGCCTGTCCCGCGTGCACGTGGTCATCGCCCTGATCATTGGCGCCCTCGTCGGCGGCCTGACCGGTGGCCTGGGAATGGAAGGCACGCTCAAGGCCTTCAACGGCGGCCTCGGTGGTGGCGCCACGGTGGCCTTGTCCTATGCATTGCTGGGCGCCTTCGCCGTGGCGATCGCCAAGTCCGGCCTGGCCCATGCCCTGGCCGACCGCGCGCTGGCCATGATCGACCGCCAGGGCCATGCCAATGCTGGCAAGCTCAAGTGGCTGATGATCGGCCTGATGCTGGCGGTGGCGGTGTCGTCGCAGAACATCCTGCCCATTCACATCGCCTTCATCCCGCTGCTGGTGCCGCCGCTGCTGTATGTGCTGACCCGCCTGCGCATCGACCGGCGGCTCATCGCCTGCGTGATCACCTTCGGCCTGATTACCCCCTACATGTTCCTGCCGGTGGGCTTTGGCAACATTTTCCTCAACGAAATCCTGTTGGCCAACGTGGCCCGCGCCGGTGTCGACGTGAGCGGCGTCAATGTCACCCACGCCATGGCGATCCCGGCTGCCGGCATGCTTGTCGGCCTGTTGTTGGCCGTGTTCGTCAGCTACCGCAAGAAACGCGACTACAACCTGGCACGCATTGCCCAGGTGGAGCAGGTGAGCGTGCAGTACAACCCGGTGACGCTGCTGGTGGCCGGGCTGGCGATTGCGGCGGCGTTCATCGTGCAACTGCTGCTCGATTCGATGATCATCGGCGCCATGGTCGGCTTTCTGATCTTCTCGTTGTCGGGCATCGTCAAGTGGCGCGACACCGACGACCTGTTCACCGAGGGCATGAAGATGATGGCCATGATCGGCTTCATCATGATCGCCGCCTCGGGCTTTGCCGAGGTGATGAAGGCCACGGGCGAGGTGAACAGCCTGGTGCAGGCTTCGGCGCAGTGGATCGACCACAGCAAGGGCGTAGGTGCCTTGCTGATGCTGCTGGTGGGGCTGCTGGTGACCATGGGCATCGGTTCGTCGTTTTCCACCGTGCCGATCCTGGCGGCGATCTTCGTACCACTGTGCGTCCAACTGGGCTTCGACCCGCTGGCCACGGTATGCATCGTCGGCACTGCCGGTGCCCTGGGGGATGCTGGCTCGCCGGCGTCGGACTCCACCCTGGGCCCGACCTCCGGGCTTAACGTGGATGGCCAGCACCACCACATCTGGGACACCGTGATCCCGACCTTCATCCATTACAACCTGCCGTTGCTGGCGTTCGGCTGGCTGGCGGCCATGACCTTGTAGGCGGGGCGGGCGTCAGCCTTTGCCGGGCGGCGGCGAAATGCGGTTGAGCACGGTGCTGCCGTCCTTGCTGCGGGTCAGGTAGACCGGCAGCACCTTGGGCAGGTTGTTGACCAGGCCTTCCACCTCGCGGGTGTTGTAGACACCGCTGATGCGGATGCGCCCGGTGCTGGCATCGGCCAGCCGCAACGGCGCGTCGAGGTAGCGGTTGATCACCGGTAGTGCCTGTTCCAGGCTGAGGTTGTCGAGCACCAGCTTGCCGCTGCGCCAGGCCAGGCTATTGCCAACGTCGCCGCTCTGTTCCAGTTGCGGTTCGAAGTCGCCCTTGTGGTAGCTGGCCTGCATGCCAGGGCCAAGGCGATAGCCGCCGGCGCTGCCGTCGCTGGAGACCAGCACCGAACCTTCCAGCAACGTGACCTTGACCTGATCACGATACTTCCACACGTTGAACTGGGTGCCGGTCACGCGCGTCTGGCCGCGGCCGGCGCGCACGATGAACGGGTGGCTGCTGTCGTGCCAGACCTTGAAGAACGCTTCGCCACGCTTGAGTGTGACCTGGCGCTGGTCCTTGTAATTGAGGAAGGTCAGCTCGCTGTGCAGGTTGAGTTGCACCTGGCTGCCGTCGCTCAGGACCACGCTCTGCATGTGGTCAGTCGCTTCGAAGTGCTGGTAGCGATTGGGCAACCAACCCTGTTCCCAGCCGAACCAGCCCGCCAGTGGCAGCACGGCCAGGGCGATGGCGGCGGCAGAAGCCAGGGGGCGCCAGTTACGCCGGCGCCTGATGGCGATGGCCGCTGGGTTGACGTCCATGATCGTGGCGGTGCGCGGCAGCAGGTCGGCGGTTTGCCAGATTTCCAGCATGGCCTGGTACTCATCGGCATGCCTGGGGTCAGCCGCCTGCCAACGCAGGAATGCCTCGCGCTCGGCCGCCGTGCAATCGTCTGCATGCAAGCGCATGCACCAATGCGCGGCGGCGTCGGTGATCGCATCGTCAGGGGTGGGCTTGAGGCGGTCTTGGTTCATTGCGGCTCCGGGTTTTGCGCATTCTACCCTTGCGCATGGGCCCCGGAGAACCTGGGTAATGGCGAATGACTATCAGTTGTGCCGGTTTTCCGCTGGAATTGCAACGGTTTTGAGCGTTTGAGAACCTTTCGCGCCCGCCGTCAGAACTGCGCTGCTGCCAGCCCGTACAGGCTGGCACTGCCTGCACGAATGCTGGCCTCCAGTGCCAACTCGCGCGGCAACACGCGCTGGAAGAAAAAGTCCGCACAGGCCAGCTTGGCGCCGTAAAACCCGCTGTCTTCATGCTGTTTGGCCAACGCCACCGCCGCCATGCGTGCCCACATATAGGCATACGCGGTGAGCCCGAACAGCTGCAGGTACTCCACCGCCACCGCACTGACCAGGTTGGCGTCTTCAGTGGCGCGTGCCTGCAACCACGCGCTGGTGGCCTCCAGCCGTGTCAGGCTTGCCTGCAAGGCTGCCCGGTGCAGTGGGGCTTCCAGGCTGAACGCCCGTACCTCGGCGGCGAAGCTGGCCAGTGCCTGGCCGCCGTCAGCCAGCACCTTGCGCCCCAGTAAGTCGAGGGCCTGGATGCCGTTGGTGCCTTCGTAGATCTGCGCGATGCGCACATCACGTACCCGTTGCTCCTGGCCCCATTCGCGAATGTAGCCGTGGCCACCGTACACCTGCTGGCCGAGCACGCAGCTTTCCAGGCCGTTGTCGGTGAAGAACGCCTTGGCCACCGGGGTCAACAGCGCCACCATGCGCTGGGCCTGCTCGCGTTCACTGCCAGCTTCGGCATAGCGCGCCACGTCGAGCTGCTGGCCCACATAGGCGGCAAACGCCCGGCCCCCTTCGGTGAGGGTGCGCATGGTCAACAACATTCGCCGCACATCGCCGTGGTGGATGATCGGGTCGGCGGCTTTGTCCCGCAGCTGCGGGCCCACGGCGGCGCGGCTCTGCAGGCGCTCGTTGGCGTAGCGGGCAGCCGCCTGGTACGACGCCTCGGCACAGCCGATGCCCTGGATGCCGATCGACAGGCGTTCATAGTTCATCATGGTGAACATGGCCGCCAGGCCCTTGTTCGGGGCGCCCACCAGATAACCCGTGGCTGCATCGAAGTTCATCACGCAGGTGGCCGAGGCCTTGATGCCCATCTTGTGTTCGATCGAGCCGCAGTGGGCAGCATTGCGCTCGCCCAGCCGGCCATTGGCGTCAACCAGGAACTTGGGCACCAGGAACAACGAGATGCCCTTGGCACCGGCGGGCGCATCGGGCATCTTGGCCAGCACCAGGTGGATGATGTTCTCGGTCAGGTCCTGCTCGCCGCCGGTGATGAAGATCTTGCTGCCGGTGATGCGGTAGCTGCCGTCGGCCTGGGCTTCGGCGCGGCTGCGGATCAACCCCAGGTCGGTGCCGGCATGCGGCTCGGTCAGGCACATGGTGCCGGCCCAGCGCCCTTGGTAGAGGGGCGGCAGGTAAGTGGCCTTGAGCGCCTCGCTGGCGTGCGCATCGATCGCCAGGCAACTGCCAGCGCTCAGCGCCGAATACAAGCTGAAGCTGCAGTCGGCCGCGTAGAGCATCTCTTCGAACAGCACCCCCAGCATCTTCGGCATGCCCATGCCGCCATAGGCCGGGTTGCCGCCCAGGCCGACCCAGCCGCCCTCGCGGTAGGTGTTCCACGCTTCGCGGAAGCCATCGGGCGTCGTGACGCTGCCGGCGTCGAAACGCACGCCTTGCTCGTCACCCTGGCGGCTGAGCGGGGCGACCAGCTGGCTGCTGACCTTGGCCGCTTCTTCCAGAATGGCGTCGGCGGTGTCGGCGTCTATGTGCTCGGCCAGGGCCGGCAGGCGCGCCCACAGGGCCGGGGCGTTGAATACATCGTGCAGTACGAAGCGCATGTCGCGCAGGGGGGCAGTGTAGGTGGTCATTGGCGGCTCTGGAAAAATGGCACATCAGGGTTGGCCCTTCGCGGCTGATCCCGCTCGCGCAACAGCGGGCGCATGTGGGTCAAGCCGCGAACAGGCCCCATGGGGTCAGAGGGTTCTGGCGCGGTCGCGCAGCAAGTACTTCTGGATCTTGCCGGTGGAGGTCTTGGGCAGCTCACCGAACACCACCGTCTTCGGCACCTTGAACCCGGCCAGGTGCTCGCGGCACCAGCTGCTGATGTCGGCTTCGCGCGTGTCTTCGCGGCCGGGCTTGAGGGCGACGAAGGCGCACGGGGTTTCGCCCCACTTTTCGTCCGGGCGGGCCACCACGGCGGCCTCCAGCACTGCCGGGTGCTTGTACAGTGCGTCCTCGACTTCGATGGTGGAGATGTTCTCGCCGCCGGAAATGATGATGTCCTTGAGCCGGTCCTTGATCTCCACATAGCCATCGGCGTGCCACACGGCCAGGTCGCCGGTATGGAACCAGCCCCCACGGAAGGCTTCAGCGGTAGCTTCCGGGTTTTTCAGGTAGCCCTTCATCACGGTATTGCCGCGCATGAAGATCTCGCCCAGGGTGTTGCCATCGCGCGGCACAGGTTCGAGGCTTTGCGGGTCCGCGACCATCAGCCCGTCGAGGGTGGGGTAGCGTACCCCCTGGCGGGCCTTGATTTGCGCACGCTCTTCCAGCGTCAGCGCATCCCATTCCTCGTGCCAGGCGCACACGGTCACCGGGCCGTAGACCTCGGTCAGCCCATAGGTGTGGGTCACCTTGATGCCCATTTGCTCGACGGCGCCAATGACCTTGGCCGGGGGCGCTGCGCCGGCCACCATCGCCTGCACCGGGTGCTCGATGGCAGCCTTGGCTGCCTCGGGCATGTTGACCAGGGCGTTGAGTACGATCGGCGCACCGCACAGGTGGCTGACCCGGTGTTCGCGGATCAGGTTCAGGACCTTTTGCGGGTCGACCCGGCGCAGGAACACGTGGGTGCCGGCCAGGGCGGTGATGGTCCAGGGGTAGCACCAGCCGTTGCAGTGGAACATCGGCAAGGTCCACAGGTACACCGGGCGATGGCCCATGGCCCAGGTCATCTGGTTGCCAATGGCGTTCAGGTACGCGCCACGGTGGTGATAGACCACGCCCTTGGGGTTGCCGGTAGTGCCGGAGGTGTAATTCAGCGAAATGGCCTGCCACTCGTCATCCGGCCAGTCCCAGGCAAATGCCGGGTCGCCCTCGGCAAGCAGGGCTTCATAGTCCAACGTGCTGACTGCGCGGCCCTCACCGTATTCCGGGTCATCCACATCCACCACCAGTGGCGGGTGCTCGAGCAGGGCCAGGGCGGCTGCGATGACCGTGTGGAATTCGCGGTCGGTGATCAGCACCTTGGCTTCGCCATGCTGCAGCATGAAGGCAATGGCCTCGGCGTCCAGGCGCACATTCAGGGTATTGAGTACGGCACCGGTCATCGGCACGCCGAAATGCGCTTCGAGCATGGCCGGGATATTCGGCAGCATGACCGCTACCGTGTCGCCACGGCCAATGCCGCGGCCGACCAGGGCGCTGGCCAGGCGTCGGCAGCGTTGGTAGGTTTCCTGCCAGTTACGGCGGATGGCACCGTGAATGACCGCGGGGTAGTCGCCGTACACGGCGGCGGTGCGCTCGATGAAACTCAGCGGGGTGAGGGCGACATGGTTGACGGCAGCGGGCTGCAGGCCCTGGGCATAGATCGACATGCGGTAGTCCTGTAAGGGAGGCAGGCGCAGCGGCTGCTGCCTGGCCCCCGGTGGCTGATTGTTAGCTCTGTTCAGGGTGCACAGGGAGGCGCACGGTGGGGCGCTCCCTCTGTCGCATTTTTACGCGAATGGCTATGGTAATAGGAATATCGACCATAGCAATATAGTAGAAATACTATATAGGAGCCCTTCAACGTGGATCAACCTGCCGCCTGCCTGCTGGCCATGGACCCACAACCGAGCCTGCTGCTGGCCGCCGATGCCAGCGTGGTGGCGCTGAACCCGGCCTTGCAGGCCTGGGTTGCCGAGGGGCCTACGTTGCGTGCTTGGCTACCGGCCAACTGTACGGCGCTGGTCCGCGCCTGCCTGCGCCAGCACCGCGCAATCAGCGACGTGGAGGTACAGGTCGGCGCGCGCACCGTGCTCTGGACCTTCATGCCGGACGACCAGGGCCAACAGGTGCTGGGCCGCTGCCGTGACGCCAGCGAAGAGCGCCAGGGGGCACGCGAAGCCAGCCGCGCCAGGCGCCTGTACCGGTTGATCATCGAGAACACCACCGACCTGATTTCGCGGCACAGCCCCGATGGCCGTTTTCTCGATGCCTCACCGGCCGCCCACCGTCTGTTGGGCCTTTGGCCTGAGCAACTGCGTGGCAGGCTGGTGCATGGCCTGCTGCACCCGCGGGAGCGCCGCCAGGTGCTGCGCCAGGCCGCCGCTGCACTGGACCAGGACGGCTACCACACCATGACTTGCCGGGTGCGCCAGGCCAGCGGGGGCTACCGTTGGTTCGAGATCGCCAGCCGGGCGATCCGCGAAACCTACACGGGCGCGGTGGTGGAGGTGGTCAGCGTGTCTCGCGACATCACCTTGCGAATCGAAGCCCAGGAGAACCTGGCGCACAGCGCGCGGCTGGCCACCCTGGGTGAACTGGCTTCGGGCATTGCCCATGAGCTCAACCAGCCGCTGGCTGCCGTGGTCAACTATGCCAACGCCAGTCAGCGCTACCTGCACAGCCTGGGGCGTGACCCGCAAGCCCTGGAGCGGGTGGGGCAGGGCCTGCAGCGTATCAGCGAGCAGGCTACCCATGCCGCCGAAGTGATCCGCCGCCTGCGCGCGTTCCTGCGCAAGGGGCCGCGGCGCCTGCAGGCGCTGGACGTGGCTGAAGTGGCTGGCGAAGCCATGCGCCTGTGCGCCTGGGAGGCCGCCCGTGACCAGGTGCAGATCGAGCTACGCGTCAGCGCGCAACTGCCTTCGGTGTACGCCGACCGGGTGCTGTTGGAGCAGGTGCTGCTCAACTTGCTGCGCAATGCCATAGAGGCCAACCGTGAACACCACGGCGAGCGGCCATCGCATATCCTGCTTGGCGCAACGCGGGATGGCGACGGCGTGCTGGTCGAAGTCGCCGACCAGGGCACAGGGGTCGCGCCTGAACGCCTGGACGCGATTTTTACGCCGTTCACCACCAGCAAGGCGGATGGCCTGGGCCTGGGGTTGAGCATGAGCCGCAGCCTGATCGAAGGCTTCGGCGGCAGCCTGTGGGCGCGGGTGGGAGACAACGGTGGTCTGGTATTGTGCTGCCGGCTGGTGGTCAGCAGGCGCTAAGGGGAGCTGCGGTGCAAGCAAAAGTCTATGTGGTCGATGACGACCAGGGGATGCGTGATTCGACCGTCTGGTTGCTGCAGTCGGTAGGCCTGCAGGCGTTGCCATTTGCCACCGGGCAGGCGTTTCTGGAGGCGTGCGTCGACGACGGGCCTGCCTGCGTGCTCCTGGATGTGCGCATGCCGGGGCTCGGTGGCCTTGCCGTGCAGCAGGCCATGCACGCGCGTGGGCTGGCCCTGCCGGTGGTGTTCGTCAGCGGGCATGCCGATGTGCCCATCGTGGTACGGGCGTTCAAGGCGGGCGCCTGTGACTTCATCGAAAAGCCCTACAACGATCAGTTGCTGCTCGACAGTGTGCAGGCCGCACTGGAGCGCGCGGGGCGGGTACGCCAGGGCGATCAGGCGCTGGCGCAGGTGCAGGCGCGTATCGACAGCCTCACACCGCGAGAGCGTGACGTGTTCGTGCCGTTGGCCCAAGGGCTGAGCAACCGTGAAATCGCCGAGCGCCTGGGCATCAGTGTGAAAACCGTCGACCTTTACCGCGGCCGGGTAATGAAGCGGCTCCAGGCGGCCAGCCTGGCAGAGCTGGTGGGCATGGCCATAGCCTGCGGGGCGGTCGAAGCGTTGGGGCTGCGGGCTCGGCAGTAGCAACGCGGGTGGCGCCATGGCCAAGGGCGGGGCTTGCGCAAGCCACGACCGTGGGTACCGAACGGGCTGAATGATGAAATTTTGCATAGCAAGCTAATCAAGGCTTTGACATTCACTGCCTAGGCAGTAATATTTTCACACAACTCCCCGAGCGGTTATCGATGGCCCATTTTTCCCCCGAAAACTTCCAGAGCTGCGCCATTGGCATGCTGCTGGGGCGCGCGGCGATCCTCAAGGACCGCATCCTCGACTGGCACCTGGAGTCGGAGGGCGTGACCGCCGCCCAGTTCAAGGTGTTGATCATCGTCACCCAGTACCAGGTGGATACGCCGGCCGAACTGTGTCGCTACCTCGGGCTGGACAGCGGTTCGATGACCCGCATGCTCGACCGCCTCGAGCAGAAGGAGCTGATCGTGCGTAACCGCTGCGCCGACGACCGGCGCCAGGTGCGCCTGGCGCTGACGGCCGATGGCCAGCGCCTGGCCGACCGCCTGCCGGAAATCGGCGCTGCCGCCATGAACGAACTGTGCGGCGTGCTGGCCCCAGAAGAGTTGCAGACCCTGGAAGGCCTGTTGGCCAAGGTCCTGCTCAATGCCGGCGACCCCTTGACGGTGCGCCGCTTCGGCGACCGTTGAACCCTGTCACGAATTTTCAAGGTATTGTCATGGCCACTTCCACAGACACCCCGACACCCTCCGCAGCGCCCGAGCCGTCGCGCAAGCGCAAGGCCTGGCTGCTTGGCCTGCTGTTGCTGCTGGTGCTTGCCGGCATCGGCACCTGGGCCTGGTACAGCCTGGTCGGCCGCTGGTATGAAAGCACCGACGACGCCTACGTCAATGGCAACGTGGTGGAAATCACCCCCTTGATCACCGGCACTGTGACCAGCATTGGCGCCGATGACGGCGACCTGGTGCATGCCGGCCAGGTGCTGCTGCAGTTCGACCCGGCCGACAGCCAGGTGGCCCTGCAGTCGGCCGAAGCCAACCTGGCGCGCACCGTGCGCCAGGTGCGCGGGCTGTACAGCAATGTCGACTCGCTCAAGGCCCAGCTGGCGACCCGCCAGGCCGAACTGCGCAAGGCGCAGCAGGACTTCAACCGGCGCAAGGTGCTGGCCGACAGCGGTGCCATCGCTGCCGAGGAGCTGTCCCACGCCCGCGATGACCTGAGCGTGGCCCAGGCCGCGGTCAATAGCGCCCGCCAGCAACTGAGCACCAGCAGTGCCCTGGTCGACGACACCGTGGTGTCGTCGCACCCCGAGGTCATGGCGGCTGCGGCCGACCTGCGCCAGGCTTACCTCGACCACGCGCGCACTACCTTGGTGGCGCCGGTCACCGGGTATGTTGCCAAGCGGACCGTGCAGCTGGGCCAGCGCCTGCAGCCGGGCACCGCGACCATGGCGGTGATCCCGCTGGACCAGGTATGGATCGACGCCAACTTCAAGGAAACCCAGTTGCGCGACATGCGGATTGGCCAGCCGGTAGAGATCAGTGCTGACCTTTACGGCAGCGCAGTGACGTACAGCGGTACCGTCGACAGCCTCGGCGCAGGCACCGGCAGCGCCTTCGCCCTGCTACCGGCGCAGAACGCCACGGGCAACTGGATCAAGATCGTGCAGCGGGTGCCCGTGCGTATTCACCTGAACCCCGAGCAACTCAAGGACCACCCGCTGCGTATCGGCCTGTCCACCGTGGTCGAGGTCAACCTGCACGACCAGAGCGGCCCGACCCTTGCCCAGCAACCGCCGCAGAAGGCCAGCTATACCACTGAGGTTTATGACCGCCAGCTGGGCGAAGCCGATACCCTGATTGCCAAGCTGATCCACGAAAACAGCGCCCCTGGCAAGACGGCGCAGCGATGAGCGATAACGCCGCAGCGCAGTTCACCCCGCCGAGCCTGCTGCTGACCACCATCGGCCTGTCGCTGGCCACGTTCATGCAGGTGCTCGACACCACCATTGCCAACGTGGCCTTGCCGACCATTTCCGGCAACCTGGGCGTCAGCTACGAGCAGGGCACCTGGGTCATCACGTCGTTCGCGGTGAGCAATGCCATTGCCTTGCCGCTCACCGGCTGGCTGAGCCGGCGTTTTGGTGAGGTGAAGCTGTTCATCTGGGCCACGTTGCTGTTCGTGCTGGCCTCGTTCCTGTGTGGTATCGCCCAGTCCATGCCGGAGCTGGTCGGCTTCCGCGTGCTGCAGGGCGTGGTGGCCGGGCCGCTGTATCCCATGACCCAGACCCTGCTGATTGCCGTCTACCCGCCGGCGAAACGGGGGATGGCCCTGGCGCTGCTGGCGATGGTCACGGTGGTGGCGCCGATTGCCGGGCCGATTTTGGGTGGCTGGATCACCGACAGCTACAGCTGGCCATGGATCTTCTTCATCAACGTGCCGATCGGCCTGTTCGCTGCTGCAGTAGTGCGCCAGCAAATGCGCACCCGGCCGGTGGTGACCAGCCGCCAGCCGATGGACTACATCGGCCTGCTGACACTGATCATTGGCGTGGGTGCGTTGCAGGTGGTGCTGGACAAGGGTAACGACCTGGACTGGTTCGAGTCGTCGTTCATCATCGCCGGTAGCCTGATATCGGTGGTGTTCCTGGCGGTGTTCGTGATCTGGGAGCTGACCGACCGCCACCCGGTGGTGAACCTGCGGCTGTTCGTGCACCGCAATTTTCGCGTAGGCACGCTGGTGCTGGTCGGGGGGTATGCCGGGTTCTTCGGTATCAACCTGATCCTGCCGCAGTGGTTGCAGACGCAAATGGGCTACACCGCCACCTGGGCGGGCCTGGCGGTGGCGCCGATCGGCTTGCTGCCGGTGATCATGTCACCGTTCGTGGGCAAGTACGCGCACCGCTTCGACCTGCGCGTGCTGGCGGGGCTGGCGTTCCTGGCAATCGGGGGCAGCTGCTACATGCGCGCCGGGTTCACCAGCGAGGTGGATTTCCAGCATGTGGCACTGGTGCAGTTGTTCATGGGGATCGGGGTCGCGTTGTTCTTCATGCCGACCTTGAGCATCCTGCTGTCCGACCTGCCGCCGCAGCAGATCGCCGACGGCTCGGGGCTGGCCACCTTCCTGCGGACTTTGGGCGGCAGCTTTGCGGCGTCGTTGACCACCTGGATCTGGATTCGCCGGGCGGACCAGCATCATGCTTACCTGAGCGAGAACATCAGCCAGTTCGACCCGACCACGCGGCATACCCTCGAACAGCTGGGCGGGGCCAACCCGCAGAGTTATGCGCAGCTTGAGCAGATACTCAACGGGCAGGCCTACATGATGTCCACGGTGGACTACTTCACCCTGATGACCTGGGTGTTCGCCGGGTTGATCCTGTTGGTGTGGTTTGCCAAGCCACCGTTCACCGCCAAGGCGGGGCCGGCGTCGGCGGGGCATTGACGCCGTTGTGCAGGTTGGCACGGGGTGGCGGCTGTCGCTTGCGCCTCCCTCTTATGCCACCGGCAGGTTCATCGACCTGGGCGGCGGGCGCTGAGCCGTGCCGCTCAGCGTGACAACGGCGTGCCGGCCAGCATCCGCGCCACCAGGTCGCTGAGCTGTGCCAGCTCGAAGGGCTTGTGCAGGACCGCGAAACGACGTGCTGTGGGCAGCTCCGGTTGCTCGCTGGTATAGCCGGTGATGAACACCACCGGCGTGGTTTCCGGCAGACTGTTGCCCAGTGGCTGACCAACCAGCCCTCTAGGCAGGCCGGAATCGGTGATCAACAAGTCCGGCTGCAGGCCGCCCTGCAGTGCGGCCACGGCGTGTTGACCATCGCCGAATGCATGCACGTCGTGGCCTTGCTCCTGCAGAATTTCGCTGATGACCAGACGCATGGTTTCCTGGTTCTCCACCAGCATGATCAGGTTGGCCGTTCTGGCAGGCATGGGCGGTGGGGGTTGGGGCAACGCCGGCGGGACCGCCACCTGGGTGTCGTCCCTGGGCAGGTAGATATCGATGCAGGTTCCTTTACCCGGCACACTGTCGATTTGCAGCTGGCCCCTGGATTGCCGGATGAAGCCGTAGACAATTGACAGCCCCAGCCCAGAACCCTGGCCAAGCGGTTTGGTGGTGAAAAACGGTTCCGATGCTCGCTGCATCACGTTGGCTGGCATGCCGATGCCCGAGTCGCTGACGCTGATCCGTACATAGTCGCCACACGGCAGGTCAAGGCTGAGGGCATGCTCCTGGGTCAGTGTCTGGTTGGCACTGCCAATGCACAGCGTGCCGCCTGAGGGCATGGCATCGCGGGCATTGATGCACAGGTTGAGCAAGGAGCTCTCCAGCTGCGAGAGGTCGACGCGTACCGGCCACGCACCCGGCTGGGTCTGGTCGTTGAAATCAATGCCCGCATGCAGCGAGTTGATGATCAGTTCGCGCATGCCGGCCAGCAGCTGATGCACATCCACCGCCTGGGGCGTCAGTACCTGTTGGCGGGCAAATGCCAATAGCCGCTGTACCACCGCCGCGGCCCGTTGGGCGTCGTGGCGGGCCGCGCCAAGCAACCGCGCGGCTTCGGGGTAGCGCTTTTCATCCTGGCGTTGAATGGCGCTTTCCAGGGCAGCCAGGATGCTGGCCAGGAAATTGTTGAAGTCGTGGGCAATACCCCCGGTCAACTGACCGACCGCTTCCATCTTCTGCGACTGGACCAGGGCAGTTTCAATCTTGCGCAGGCGCTGCTGTTCGTTGATGCGCTCGGTGATGTCGTAGGCGAACAGGTAGCCACCCTGAATCATCAAGCGGTTATCACGCAACGGGTTGTAGCGGATTTCGTAGTGCCGCAGTGCTTCAGGCGGCCCTAGGGCAATGTTGTCGACGAAGGCCTCGCCCGCCACTATACGCGGCCAGACCGGTGCCAGCTGGCTCATGATATCGGGCTGGCGCGCCAGCAACTGCGGAATGTGGTCGCCGACCTGGGGGACGAACCCGCGCAGGCGCAGGAACGTTTCCTGTGCTGTGCGATTGATGGCCAGCAGCCTGAGGTTGCAGTCGGCAGCAAATACATTGGCCAGGCTGTGGTCGACCAATTCCCCCAGCAGTTTGTTGTTTGCGTCTGCCTGGTCTACACGCTCGGCCAGTTGCTGATTGATTGCCTGCAGCCGGTGCACGCTGACTTGCGCGGTTGGCATACCGGTAAAGATCACGGCTACGCGTTTATCGCTGGCAGGCTCCAGCCGGTGCACCGACAGGCTCAACCAGCGATCGGTCGCGGCCAGCCGTTCTTCGAACTGCAACGCACGGCCGCTGCGCGCCACTTCGGCGAAGCGGGGTAGCCAAGTATCGACTTCGTTCGGGATCAGTTCACGGGCCGTCTGACCCATCTGCTTGGCATGGGCAGTGTGACGAAGGCAGGCCTCATTGCTGAGAATGTAGCGGTAGTCATGGACCTGCCCGTTATCGTCCGCCAGCAGCTCCAGTACACAAAACCCCTCTTCCATGTGCTGGAGCAAAACATCCTGGCAGGCCGCTTTCAGCTGCAGCTCAGCAACCTGGGCCTCCAGTTCGAGCACCTTGTCGTGAAGTGCCTGTGTGCGAGAAGCGGCATCGTCCTGAACCATGCTGAGCTCCCTCGGTAATGGATCGCACTACTATAGTTACCACGATTGCCATTTGCCTTCAAAATGACCGAATGATCCGCCCCAGGGTTTCCATGGCTTGTTCGGCGGCGGCGTTCCAGGGGCTGCCGTAGTTCAGGCGAATGCAGTTGCCGAAACGTCTGGTGGGCGAAAAGATCGGGCCGGGGGCGATGCTGATGCCTTGAGCCAGGGCCATGTGGAACAGTTTGAGTGCGTCCATTTGCTCGGGCAGCTCCAGCCACAGAAAGTAACCCCCGGAGGGCTGGCTGACCCGCGTCTGGGCTGGGAAGTACCGGGCGATAGCGGCGAGCATGTCGGCCTGTTGGCCTTCCAGTGCGTAGCGCAGTTTGCGCAGGTGGCGGTCGTAGCCGCCGTGCTGCAGGTAGTCGGCGATGGCGGCCTGGGCAGGCATCGAGGCACACAGGGACGTCATCAACTTCAGCCGCTCGATTTTCTGCGCGTAACGCCCGGCCGCGACCCAGCCAATGCGGTAGCCAGGGGCCAGGCTCTTGGCGAACGAACCGCAGTGCATCACCAGCCCCTGGGTGTCGAACGCCTTGGCCGGCTTGGGTGCCTGCTGCGCGTAGTACAGCTCGGCGTAAACGTCGTCCTCGATCAGGGGCACCTGGTGCCGTGCCAGCAGTTGTACCAGCGCCTGCTTGTTCGCCTCTGGCATGCTGGCGCCGACCGGGTTCTGGAAGTTGGTCATGCACCACACGGCTTTGACCGGGTGCTTGTCCAGGGTTTGCGCAAGCACCTCCAGGTCCATGCCCTGGCGCGGGTGAACCGGGATTTCCACTGCCTTGAGCTTGAGCCGCTCCAGCACCTGCAGGCAGGCATAGAACGCGGGCGCTTCGATGGCGACCAGGTCGCCCGGCTGGGTGACCGCCTGCAGGCACAGGTTCAACGCCTCCAGGGCGCCGTTGGTGATCAGCAGTTCCTCCATGGGCAGCATCAGCCCGCCAACCATGTAGCGCAGCGCGATCTGGCGGCGCAGCTGCGGGTTGCCGGGTGACAGGTCGGTCACCACCATGCGCGGGTCCATGCTGCGGCTGGCGCTGGCCAGCGAGCGTGACAGGCGTTGCAGCGGGAACAGCTCGGGGCTGGGGAAGGCGGAGCCGAACGCCACGGTGTTGGGGTCCTTGATCGAGTCGAGGATGGAGAACACCAGGGCACTGACGTCGACATCGGTGGACTCGCTGGCCGGCTGCAGCGGCTGCGGCTCGCAGAACTGGCGTGGAGCGTGGGCGTTGACGAAGTAGCCCGAGCGTGGCCTGGCGCGGATCAGCCCGCGCCGTTCCAGCAGGTAATAGGCCTGGAACACCGTGGACGGGCTGACCCCGTGGGTCTGGCTGGCGTAGCGCACCGAGGGCACCCGCTGGCCGGGGCCGAGCACCCCGGAGCGGATCAGTTCGGCAATATCGTCGGCGAAGCGTTCGTAGCGTTTCATTCTGGCCTTCTGTCGAAGCCTGGCAGGCAAGGTGGTTGCAGTGTAAGGGATCAGCGGTTCATGGGTGCGACGAAGCGGCTGTGGGCCACGCTGCGTATGGCGGGGTCGTCACGTTCGCTGATGACAAAACTGAGTGTCTGCGAACTGCTGGTCGGCCGCTCGGCGAGCATTGCCACCGACACCGGCAGTTCGCTCATTTCGCCTGCGGGGATGACCAGCGCGGTGTCGCCCTGCAAGGTGAAGCCGTCGGCATCCAGCAGGCGCAGCAGGTAGTGTTGGGTGCGCTCGGTCTTGTTGATGACCTTGAGCAGGTAGATGTTCTCGATCTGGCCCTGGGCGTTTTCGCGGAACAGGCCGCGGTCCTTGATCACATCCAGCGACACCATCGGGCGCAGCTGCAAGGCCAGCACCAGCGCTGCCAGCATGACCACCAGCGCAGTGGCATAGCCCAGCAGGCGTGGCCGCAGCCAGTGGGTGGAGCCGCCTTGCAGGCTATGTTCGGACTTGTAGCCAATCAGCCCGCGGGCATAGCCCATTTTGTCCATGACCCCGTCGCAGGCATCGATGCACGCCGCGCAACCGATGCAGGCCATCTGCAAACCGTCGCGGATATCGATACCGGTGGGGCAGACCTGCACACACAGGGTACAGTCGATGCAATCGCCCAAACCTTGGGCGCGAGCATCGCTGCCTTTTCTGCGCGGGCCACGGGCCTCGCCACGGCGTGGGTCGTAGGCAACTGCCAGGGTGTCCTTGTCGAACATCACGCTCTGGAACCGCGCATACGGGCACATGTGCAGGCACACTGCCTCGCGCAGCAGGCCGGCATTGATGTAGGTGGCCGCGGTGAAGAACAGTACCCAGAACAACGCTACGCCGCCCAATTGCAAGGTCAGCAGTTCTGCAGCCAGCGGGCGGATCGGGGTGAAATAGCCGACGAAGGTCAGCCCTGTGGCCACACCAATGGCCAGCCACAGGCAGTGCTTGGCCGTGCGCCGGGTCAGTTTGTTCAGGCCCCAGGGGGCGGCGGCCAGCCTGATGCGCTTATTGCGGTCGCCCTCGGTGACTTTCTCGCACCACATGAACAGCCACGTCCAGGTACTTTGTGGGCAGCTGTAGCCGCACCACACTCGGCCGGCGTACACGGTCACGGCGAACAGGCCGAAGGCACAGATGATCAGCAGCGCCGACAGCAGAATGAAATCCTGGGGCCAGAAGGTCGCGCCAAAGATGTGGAACTTGCTGTTGGCCAGGTCCCACAGCACCGCCTGGCGGCCGTTCCAGTCGAGCCAGGCGGTGCCGAAGAACAGCAAGAAAAGCGCGCCAGCGAAACCCACGCGCAGGTTACGGTACCGCCCGGTGAAGCTGCGGGTGTAAATGCCGCTGTCGGTGCGGCGCGTTTTGACGCTGGTTGCGGGGGTGTCGATCTCTGTGCAAAGAATTCTGTCAGTCATGGGCAGGTGCTCATCAGGCCTCGATCAGGCATGAGCACTATGGCGCCGAAACTGTTAGCAGCACAGGTTCAGATTTTGCGCCAAAAACCATATCAGATACCGCGCAGGCGTCGCCGGCCCCTAGATGACCGAGCCTGGAGCGCTGGCCTTGAGGTGCCTGCGGCTATCCACCGCACCTGCTACCGTCAAGGCGTCGGCCTCGGCTTCGGTGATGGGCACGCGTTTGTCGTCGTGCAGCGCCACCGACATGCGCAACTGTTCGTCGGTAATGATTTCGATATCCGGACCAGCACACTCGATACGCAGGTTTTCACCCGTCAAGGTGCAACGGCGGGTGGCTTCATCGATTTCAACGGGCATGGTCAGGCCTCCTGGGTGGGTTACAGGGTGGACCGCGAGGGGGGCCGGGTCGTTGCATCAACGGGCTGAGTGGCACTTTGCACGGCGGCTGGCGGTCAGTGTCTATACACAGCAGGCCCGGCTGCTTACAGACACACCCTGCGCACTGCCGGGCAGGTAGCACAATGCTCAGCATGGGAACCAGGCAATGGAGCTGATCTGGCAGGTAATACAGGCAGAGTTCGCCGATGTGACCGACGCGAGTGAGGTCACGCGCATTCTTTTACGGCTGTTGATGGCAGCGGTGCTTGGTGCAGTACTGGGGTTCGAGCGCGAACACAGGGGCAAGTCGGCGGGCGTACGCACGCACATGCTGGTGTCGCTGGGGGCCGCGCTGTTCGTGCTGGCACCGAGCATGGCCGGGGCCGATGCACAAGCCCTGAGCCGGGTGATACAAGGTATCGTCGCCGGTATCGGCTTTCTGGGTGCGGGCACCATCCTCAAAGGCAACGGCAAGGACACCAGCCATGTGAAGGGGCTGACCACGGCCGCAGGTTTGTGGATGACCGCTGCCATTGGTACGGCCGCTGGCATGGGCCGCGAAGCCACAGCGCTGATCAGCACGGTGCTGGCCCTGCTGGTGCTGGCCACGATGCCGGTGCTGGTGGACAAGTTCGAGGGGGAAAACGAGGATAAACAGAAGGAGGAAGAGGGCAGGAAGCACTGAGGGGAGCCGAAGCTCCCCTCAAAGCGTTGTTGCCTGCTCTTTTTTTATTATTGGGACTGGCCTGTTGTTGTTTTTGTCGGCGTGTCCTGGTGTTGCGGGCGACCCCCATGCGGGGTCAAGAGCAAACGTATTTTTTTGAGCGCTGACCTGCTTTCATCATTGCTGATCCGAACCTGGCTGCTGCTACCTCGAGGTAGTTTTGTTGTTCTGTGCCAGACCGCGGGGCGGGCCCCTGAAAAGACTGCCTACTCCAAAAAAATCTGCTTGCTGCGCCTCTGCCGTGTTGTTCTTGTTATGTCAGAGCCGTTATCTGTTGTTTTTATTGGGTATCGCATTTTTTTTGTTGTTGTACGAAAGATATAGCAGGCAGCGTGCCAACTTTTGAATATCGTTTAAAATCAAGCATTTAGCGGATTTTGAAAAAAATGCAGGGCCCGAATTTTTGTCGATTTGTTTCCCTGTTACCCGATTTTTCGCTGTGGAATGGGGGGCGGTAACACTCACCCACACCTCTGTGACACCTTCATGACCTACTGCGCCATGCGCGCCCGCGCCACCCGTGAACCGTTGCTGCGGCCCAGTACCTGGCTGATGCGCTGCCCAGCGGCAATCAGCCGGTCCAGGTCGATGCCGGTTTCGATGCCCAGCCCCTGCAACAGGTAAAGCACATCCTCGCTGGCGATATTGCCGGTGGCGCCCTTGGCATACGGGCAACCGCCCAGGCCGGCGACCGAGCTGTCGAACACATTGATGCCTTCGAGCAGGCTGGCGTAGACATTGGCCAGGGCCTGGCCATATGTGTCATGGAAGTGCCCGGCCAGTTGCTCGCGTGGCACCTGCGCCGACACCACCTCGAACAGGCGTCGGGTGTCGCCGGCGGTGCCAGTGCCGATGGTGTCGCCCAGCGATACCTCGTAGCAGCCCATGTCGCGCAGCTCGCGGGCAATCGGTGCCACCTGCTCGGCGCTGACCTTGCCCTCGTAGGGGCAGCCCAGCACGCACGACACATAGCCACGCACCCGCACACCGTGGCTGCGGGCAGCTGCCATGATCGGATCGAAGCGCTTGAGGCTGTCGCTGACCGAGCAGTTGATGTTGCGCTGCGAGAACGCTTCGGTGGCCGCGGCGAACACCGCCACTTCCTTTACCCCCGCGGCCAATGCGTCTTCAAAACCGCGCAGGTTCGGTGCCAGCGCTGCATAGGTAACGCCTGGGCGCTGCTGGATACCGGCAAACACCTCGGCCGAGCCGGCCATCTGCGGGACCCACTTGGGCGACACGAAACTGCCCACTTCAATGTAGGCCAGGCCCGCTTCGGTGAGGTCGTCTACCAGGCGCACCTTGGCGCTGACGCTGATGGGTTGGGCTTCGTTCTGCAGGCCGTCGCGGGGGCCGACTTCGACCAGGCGCACGTGGTTGGGCAGGGACATGGTGGTTTTCCTGTGGCGTTCAGCGGTTGTCTGTGTTGTTGAGGGTGGCGGCCAGTGCTTGCTCGCAGCGTTCCTGGGCCGTGTCCAGCTCCAGTTGCATCTGGTGAATGTCGAGCAGTTGCTGCTCCAGCTGGGCGCGGCGTTCGGCGATTTTCGCCAGCATGCTGTTGAGCTGTTTGAGGTTGCCGCTGGTGGGGTCGTACAGCTCGATCAGCTCGCGGCACTCGGCCAGCGAAAAGCCGATGCGCTTGCCACGCAATATGAGCTTCAGGCTGACCTTGTCGCGCGCCGAATAGATACGTTCCAGGCCCCGGCGCTCCGGGCTCAACAGGCCCTGTTCCTCGTAGAAGCGGATGGCGCGGGTGGTGATGTCCAGTTCGCGGGACAGGTCGGAGATGCTGTAGGTCTGCGTGCTCATGCTGGGGCTCGGGCGGAAGTATCCGGGTATCCTGAGGCCAGCTTGACGTAAACGTCAAGCAAGCGCGAGCGTGGGCATGGCCTGCGGACCTGGGGCCAGGCAGGCCGATCATTCAGGCTGCACTGCCCGTCGATACGCATTGGGCGTTTGCCCACTCAGGCGCTTGAACCAGCGGGCAAAGTAGGTGGGGTCGCTGAACCCCAGGCTATCGGACAACTGGCCGATGCTCATGCGTGTGTAAACCAGGCTGCGCCGCGCCTCGAGCAACAGGCGCTGGTGCACCACTTGCAACGCCGTCTGCCCGCTCAGCGCCCGGCACAGCTGGTTCAACTGCAGGCTCTGCACATTCAGCCGTGCGGCGAATGCCTCTATCGACAAGTGCTCGCGGTAGTGCGCTTCGACCAGGCGCAAATACTGCCCCAGCAACTGGCGGTCGCGTTCATCGCGCGTGCGCGGGGCCTGCCCAAGCTGCTGACGGCGGCTGATCCACACCATCAGGGCGGTCACCAACGCCTCCAGCATGGCGGCCCGCGATGGGGCGTTGCCCTGGTATTCCTGCTGCAAGGTCTCGATCAGGCTGCGCAGGTGCGCGCGATCCCGGCCCAGCGGGTAGCTTACCGGCTTGGACAACACCGCCAGCGGTGCGCCCAGGCGCTGCTCAAGGTTGGCCACCAGCGCGGCGCCAAAAGTGAGCACGTGGCCCTGGATGTCGGCACTGAAGCGAAAGCCATGCACGGTCAGGGGGGGCACCACCTGGATCGCGGCTTCGCTTATGGCAGTGCGGGTGCCCTCGATTTCCACCTGGGCCTGCCCGCGTTGCACGTACAGCAATTGAAACAGCTCGGCATGTTGGTGGGGCTTGATCTCCCAGTGGTGCAGGCGGCTGCGTGCGGGGATCGGCTCACAGTGCAGCAGGTCGGTACCAGGCCAGGCCTGGTTTTCCCCATACAACTTGAACAGCGGAACGCCGGGGAGGGTGGATTTCATCAGCTTTGGCCTGTCCGTTAATCGAACGTTTTTTGTAAAAGTGCAGGTTTTGCATGGAATAGCACAGCTCAGTTGCGGTTTTTGCCCGTAAAAATGCAAAGGCAAACTCTAACAGCAGATGCCGCGCCACCGCCAGTGCAGGCCCGGTGTCGTTCCAACAGAGACAACAACAATGAAAACTCAGGTTGCAATCATTGGCGCGGGCCCGTCGGGCCTGCTGCTGGGTCAACTGCTGCATAACGCCGGTATCGACACGGTGATCGTCGAGCGCCAGACCGCCGAGTACGTGCTGGGCCGCATCCGCGCCGGGGTGCTGGAGCAGGGCACGGTCGACCTGCTGCGCGAGGCCGGTGTGGCCGAACGTATGGACCGCGAAGGCCTGGTGCACGAAGGGGTCGAGCTGCTGGTTGGCGGGCGCCGCCAGCGCCTGGATCTCAAGGCCCTGACCGGCGGCAAGACGGTGATGGTCTATGGCCAGACCGAAGTTACCCGTGACCTGATGCAGGCCCGTGCAGCCAGCGGGGCCCCCATCTTCTATTCGGCCAGCAATGTTCAGCCGCATGAGCTCAAGGGCGAGAAGCCCTACCTGACCTTTGAAAAAGACGGTCAGGTCCAGCGCCTGGATTGCGATTACATTGCTGGGTGTGACGGCTTCCATGGGGTTTCCCGGCAGAGCATTCCCGAGGGTGTGCTCAAACAATACGAACGGGTATACCCCTTCGGCTGGCTGGGCCTGCTGGCGGATACACCGCCGGTCAACCATGAACTGATCTATGCCCACCACGCCCGCGGTTTCGCGCTGTGTAGCCAACGTTCGCAAACCCGCAGCCGCTACTACCTGCAAGTGCCGCTGCAAGACCGTGTCGAGGAGTGGCCCGACGAGCGCTTCTGGGGCGAACTGAAAGCGCGTTTGCCTGCCGAGGTGGCAGCGGACCTGGTCACAGGCCCGGCCCTGGAGAAGAGCATCGCGCCGCTGCGCAGCCTGGTGGTGGAACCGATGCAGTATGGCCACCTGTTCCTGGTCGGCGATGCCGCGCATATCGTGCCGCCAACCGGGGCCAAGGGGTTGAACCTGGCAGCCTCGGACGTCAACTACCTGTACCGGATTCTGCTCAAGGTGTACCGCGAGGGGCGTACCGAGCTGTTGCAGCAGTATTCGCCCCTGGCCCTGCGCCGGGTATGGAAGGGCGAGCGTTTCAGCTGGTTCATGACCCAACTGCTGCACGACTTCGGCAGCCACAAGGACGCCTGGGACCAGAAGATGCAAGAGGCTGATCGCGAGTACTTCCTGACCTCGCCGGCAGGTTTGCTGAACATTGCCGAAAACTATGTGGGCCTGCCGTTCGAAGAGGTGGTTTGAGGCTGCCGCCTCCCGCTGACGAGGCCGGGAGCCAGGAAAATCGCGCAAAAGCTTGAACTCGGGTTTAGCCATGAACCACAGTGGCGGGCTGAATGGGTGAAGCAGGAAGCACGCGATGACATTTTCCAAGCCACTGCTCGTGGCCCTGTGGCTGCTGGCTGCCAGCGGGGCGACGAAGGCCGACCAGGCGCTGCCAGTTGCACCGGAACTGGCTTCCGGGTACCGCACCGGCCTGCAGCCGGTGCACGCCAGCCGGCACATGGTGGCCGCTGCCAACCCGCTGGCCAGCGAAGCGGGGCGGGCGATACTGCGGGCCGGTGGCAGCGCCATCGACGCTGCCATCGCCATGCAAATGGTGCTGACCCTGGTCGAGCCGCAGTCCAGTGGCATTGGCGGTGGGGCTTTCATCCTGTATTGGGATGGCGAGCGCGTGCAGGCATTCGACGGCCGCGAGGCAGCCCCGGCGGGGGTCACGGAACAACTGTTCCTGCAGGCCGATGGTGAGCCGATGCCGTTCCGCCAGGCGCAGATCGGTGGCCGCTCGGTGGGGGTGCCGGGTGTGCTGCGGGCGTTGCAGGTGGCCCACCAGCGCTATGGCAAGCTGCCCTGGCGCGACCTGTTTGCGCCGGCCATCGCGTTGGCCCGCAGCGGCTTTGCGGTTTCCCCGCGCTTGCACACGTTGATAGCCGGTGACCCGTTCATTGCCCAGTCACCGGCCATGGCGCGTTATTTTCTGGATGAACAGGGCAGGCCCTTGCCAGTGGGGGCTACCCTGCGCAACCCGGCGCTTGCCCAAACCCTGGAGCTGATCGCTGCGCACGGCGCCGATGTGTTCTATAGCGGTGAGATTGCCCAGGCCATCGTGACCCAGGTGCGCAGCCATGCCAATCCCGGTTACCTGTCGCTGCAGGACTTGCAGCTGTACCAGGCCAGGGAGCGCGAGCCGGTATGCGGCCCCTACAAGGCCTGGCAAATTTGCGGCGTGCCGCCGCCGTCTTCCGGCGGGGTAACGGTGTTGCAGACCCTGGGCATCCTTGAAGCCGCTCAACGGGCCGTGCCTGCGCATGACCTGGCTGGGTTGCGGCCGCAGCCCACTTCATCCCCAGCGGGTATTGAAGCAGCGCCAATGGCCGTGCACCTGGTCGCCGAGGCCGAGCGCCTGGCCTATGCCGACCGCGCCCAGTACCTGGCAGACAGCGATTATGTGCCCGTGCCGGTCAAGGCCCTCACCCACCCGGCCTACCTGGCCAGCCGCGCCGCCTTGATCGGGGCACACAGCATGAGGCGTGCGCGCCCAGGCCAGCCGCCTGGTGTCGACCTGGCCCTGGCACCAGACCGCTCGCCCCTGCGCATTTCTACCTCGCACCTGAGCGCAGTGGATGACAGCGGTCATGCCCTGGCCATGACCACCTCGGTCGAGGCCGCGTTCGGCGCGCACGTGATGGTCAGGGGCTTCCTGCTCAACAACACCCTGACCGACTTTTCGTTCATCGCGCAGGAGCGTGGCCGGCCTGTGGCCAACCGGGTACAACCTGGCAAGCGGCCGCTGTCGGCCATGGCGCCGACCCTGGTGTTTTCCCGCGCTGGCGGCGAGCTGGTGGCCAGCCTTGGTTCGCCGGGGGGCTCACAGATCATCGGTTACGTGAACAAGGCACTGCTCGGCCTGCTGGATTGGCAACTGGACCCGCAGCAGGCTGCCGGCCTGCCCAATTTCGGCAGCCGCAATGCCGGCACGGAAGTGGAAGCAGGGCTGGCCAGCCCGGCACTGGTCCGCCAGTTGGCGGCCTGGGGCCACGAAGTCACGCCAATGACCATGACCAGCGGCATGCAGATCATCCAGCGCACGGCTGACGGCTGGGCCGGAGGGGCCGATCCGCGGCGCGAAGGGGTCGCCCTCGGCGACTGAGCAGGGCGTTGCAGGGCCTGGTATAGCGTGATAGAAGTCTGTCTTGTCATTCATTAGTTGAATACCAAGATGTCCAATAGCGCGAAATCGAATAGGGCCCTGTTCGACCTTGACCTGTTGCGCGCCACGGTGGTGGTGGCCGACTGCGGCAGTTTCACCACCGCGGCCGCACGCCTGCATTCCACCCAGTCGACCATCAGCCAGAAGGTTCGCCGCCTGGAGGACATGGTTGGCCACCGGTTACTGGTACGCGGCAACCGCGACGTGCTGCCAACCGACGCCGGGCAGACCCTGCTGGGCTATGCCCGGCATATGCTGGCGCTGAACGACCAGATGCTCGAAGCCTTGGCCGGGGCCATGGTCGGCACCACCGTGCGCCTGGGTGTGCCGGAAGACTTCGTCGGCGGGCGGACCACCAATGCGCTGGCGGCGTTCAGCCGCCTGCACCCGCAGGTAAAGCTGGAGGTGACCAGCGGCCTGTGCCGCGACCTCAGCCAGGCCTACGACAACGGTGAGCTCGACCTGGTGCTGCTCAAGCAGCGGCGCAACACCCGCGAGGGCGTGGCATGCTGGCCAGAGCGCCTGCAGTGGATCGACAGTGCCCGCGCGCCGGCGTTCGAGCTGGACCCGATTCCGCTTGTGACCTTTCCGCCACGCGGCCTGTACCGCGAAGACATGATCAATGCCATCGAGGGCATGGGCCGGCGCTGGCGTATCAGCTTCACCAGTTCCAGCCTCAGTGGCATCCAGGCGGCCGTGGCCGATGGCATGGGCGTCAGTTTGCTCCCGCCGCGCGCGGCGACAGGCGAGCACCGGGTGCTGGGCGAGGGGCAGGGGCTGCCGGAGATCGATAGCTATGAAATCGTCATTGTGCACCGGCCGACCGCTGACATCATGGTCAAGGCCTTGGCCGAGGTGATGACTCAATTGCTGGCCGGGGGTGGCATCTAGCCCAACGAGAAAAGTGTTTCAGGCTGTGGCGCGATGGAATGTCTGGCAGGGCCGTGCAGTCCCACCGTTAACGTGGGCAGTACGCCCAGCAACCCAAGCCATGGAGACGCACTATGAAAACAGCTGCATTTGTCGCTTTACTGGCCAGCGCCGGGTTGGCCCAGGCGGCCGAAACGGTCGAACTCAAGCTGGCCGGCCCCGACGGCCCTGGCAAGTCCATTGGCACTATCAGCATCGAGCAGAACAAATATGGCACGTTGCTCACCCCCGACCTGAAGGACCTGCCGCCAGGTGTGCACGGCTTCCACCTCCACCAGAACGCCTCGTGCGCACCGGCGCAAGAAGGCGGCAAGCCTGTGCCAGCGGGTGCTGCGGGCGGGCACTGGGACCCGGATTCCAGCAACGCCCACAAAGGCCCCTATGATGACAGTGGTCATCGTGGCGACTTGCCGGCGCTGTATGTGGGGGCCGATGGCAAGGCCACCTATCCGGTCCTCGCGCCGCGGCTGAAGGCCACCGATTTCAAAGGCCATGCACTGATGGTGCACGCCGGCGGTGACAACCACAGCGACCACCCCGAGAAGCTGGGTGGCGGTGGAGCCCGGGTGGCCTGCGGGGTCGTGCAGTAAACGCTTGCCCGTGCGCCTGAAACAAGGCCGCCCCTGCAGGTTCACGCAAACCTGCGGGGGCGGCCTTGTGTCGGGAGGGCGCCATGCGCCCCGGTGCCTCAGCGCTTGGGGTTCAGCGTCAGGTGCACGTGACGGTTCACGTCCTTGTACAGCAGGTAGCTGAACTTGCCTGGGCCACCTGCGTAGCAGGCTTGCGGGCAGAAGGCGCGCAGCCACATGAAGTCGCCGGCTTCCACTTCGACCCAGTCCTGGTTCAGGCGGTACACCGCCTTGCCTTCCAGCACGTACAGGCCATGCTCCATCACGTGGGTTTCCGCGAACGGGATCACGCCGCCGGGCTGGAAGGTGACGATGTTCACATGCATGTCGTGACGCATGTCGGCCATGTCGACGAAGCGGGTAGTGACCCAGCGGCCTTCGGTGCCCGGCATTTCAATGACGGTGGCGTTGTCACGGTGGGTCACGAACGACTCAGGTGCGTCCAGGCCCTCGACTTTCTGGTAGTGCTTGCGCAGCCAGTGGAAGGTGACATTGGCTTTGCTGTTGTTGCGCAGGCTCCACTCGGCGCCTGGCGCCAGGAACGCGTAGCCGCCTGGCACCAGGGTGTGGTGCTTGCCTTCGACGGTGATGTCCATTTCGCCTTCGACGATGAACACCACGGCCTCGGCATCAGGGTCCAGCTCAGGGCGTTCGCTGCCGCCTTCCGGGGCCACTTCGACGATGTACTGCGAGAAAGTCTCGGCAAAACCGGTCAGTGGGCGGGCGATGACCCACATGCGCATCTTGTCCCAGAATGGCAAGTGGCTGGTGACGATGTCACGCATCACGCCTTTGGGGATGACGGCGTAGGCTTCGGTGAACATGGCACGGTCAGTCAGCAGCTCGGTTTGAGCCGGGTGCCCACCGTGGGGGGCGAAGTACGAATGGTTCGACATGGACAATCTCGACTTGTTGTTCTCTCCCCGTGCCGTGAACCGCACCGGCCGGTGCGGCGCAGGGGATGTGGCGACAGAATAGGGTCGAGCGCGCGCCATGCACAAATTAAATGTTGGAATACCCAGGATTCGATCGCTGAATGCGCGTTCGCTCGCAGGGGCTGCTGAGCAGATAATTCCGACATATTTTTCACATTCCCTTGTTAGGATCCCCCGGCATTTCCAAGGAGCCCCCCCTTATGCCGTCTATCCTGCGCAAGCGCAGCACCCGAATCGTCTTCACCGCCACCACTGGCCTGCTCGTGGCCACATTGGGCTTTTTCGCCTGGCAAAGCTTCTATCCGGTGCAGGCCGCGGCAGGTTGGAAAGTCGGTGTGCTGCACAGTGACGTGACCAAGGCCGCGTCACTGCTGCCGCAAGCCGATGGCAGCCTGCTGGTCAGCCGCGAGCTGGACGACGGCCGCGGCAGCATCCTCAAGATCGCCGCCGACGGCGCCCGGGTGGTAGTCATTGATAACCTGTCCAAACCCGACGGCATGGTCGCGGCCCAGGGCGGTTGGGTATTCAGCCAGGAGGGCGGTGCCGCGCCCGTCAGCCTGGCCCGCGATGGCGAGGTCACGCCGTTGTTCAATGGCGACAGCGTGCAAGGGCTGTGGAACGACGGCAAGCACCTGTATGCCATCGAAGACCGCAAAGGTAACGGCCGCCTCATGCGCTACGACTGGCAGAGCGGGCAACTGGACGTGCTGCGTTCCGGCCTGACAGAAACCGAAGGGCTGACACGCTGTCGGGGCGACCTGTTGTACACCGAAAAAGCCAAGGGCATCGTGCGCGCCCTGTCCGCCGATGGCAACGACCCGGTGGTGGTCGACGGTTTGCGCAACCCCACGTTCCTGTACTGTGACCAGCGTGGCCTGTGGATCAGCGAGGACAACACGCACCGCGCCCGGCTGCTGCGCATCGCTGCCGACGGCAGCCAGCACACGGTGCTGACGTTTCTCAAGGCGCCCCAGGCCATCATCGCCGACGGCAAGGGCGGTTACCTGCTGGCCGAGGGCGGACGCGACCGTGTCTTGCACCTGACGCCGCCAGCAGAGCCGGTCACGGCCCAGCGCTAGCCGCAACAGCGTGCTTCCCTGCACGGCCGTGCTCACGGATAATCCCCCACATTCCAATAAACAGCCTGTGAGTGGGTATGAGTGATTCCGTAGTCGGCCTTGGCCAGCCTGAAACCGAAGGGGGGCGCAGAACGCGCAAGAACAACCCCGAGAAAACCCGCGAGGATATCCTCCAGGCCGCCATCCACGAATTCGTTCAGCAAGGGCTGGCCGGGGCTCGCGTAGACGCCATCGCTGAACGCACGGCTACGTCCAAGCGCATGATCTACTACTACTTCGGCAGCAAGGAGCAGTTGTATTGCGAGTGCCTGGTCAAGCTATACGGCGATATTCGCAAGACCGAGCAAAGCCTGGACCTGGAGTCGCTGCCGGCCGACCAGGCGATCCGCAGGCTGGTGGAGTTCACCTTCGACCACCACGACCGCAATGTCGACTTCGTGCGGATCATCTGCACCGAAAACATCCACTACGGCGAATACGTCAAGCAGTCCCCGGCTATTCGCGAAATGAGCAGCCTGGTGCTCGAAGCCTTGGGCAACACGCTGCGCCGCGGGGTAGAAGAAGGGGTGTTCCGCAGCGGTATCGAGGTGATCGACCTGCACATGCTGATGAGCTCGTTCTGTTTTTACCGGGTGTCCAACCGGCATACCTTTGGCGAGATCTTCCAGATAGACCTGTCGGATGACCAGGTCAAGCTGCGGCACAAGGCGATGATCTGTGATGCGGTGCTGCGCTACATTCAGATTGGGCAGCGCCCCTGACGCTGCGCCAGCCTGCTCAGTCGCCCAACCGCTGCTCACGCGAGGGCGGGTAGCCAAAATACGCCGCATAGCATTTGCTGAAATGTGACACCGAAACAAAGCCGCAAGCCACCGCCACTTCCATCACCGACAGGTCGGAATACTGCAGCAGCCTGCGGCTTTTGGTAATGCGCAGCTCCATGTAGTAACGCCGCGGCGATGTGCCCAGCTGGGCCTGGAACAACCGGTCGATCTGCCGCCGTGAACGCCCGCTGTAGGCGGCCAGCTGGTCGAGGCTGAGGGTTTCTTCGAGGTTGTTCTCCATCAGTTCGACAATGGTACGCAGGTGCAGGCTCATGGACTTCTTGGCCCCCGGCCCGACCTGGCGGTAACGGGCGCCTGAGAACGACAGAATTTCTTCCACGCCTTCGGCCAGGCCGTCACCATACAAGCGCCGCACCAGCCCCAGCATCAGTTCCATGGCGCCGTTCGGGCTGGCGGCACTGAGCCGGTCACGGTCGAGGGTGAAGCTGGCCGGAGTAATGCGGGTTTGCGGGCTGCGCTCGGACAAACTGGCACGCTGCTCGGGGTGAACGCTGCAGCCATAGTCATCCAGCACCCCGGCGCGCCCCAGGAACCAGGCGCCGTTCCACAAGCCACCCAAGGCCATGCCATGGGCCGCGCAATCACTCAGCAAGCGGTCGAGTACCGGGTATTTCAGCGGCGTACGCAAGCCCCCGCAGATGACCAGCAGGTCTGGTGACTGCAACGCCTGGGGGGACAATTCGGTGGCCACCAGTTCCAGCCCAAGGTCGCTGAGCACGCGGTCGCCGTCCAGCGACAGCGGGGTGAAACTGAAGCTGTCGGTACGCAGCAGGTTGGCCGTGACCAGCACGTCCATGGCCACGGTGAAACTGGCCATGGAGAAGTGTTCGAGCAGCACGAAATCGACTTGATAAGGGGCCTGGGCGTCGGCGCTGCTGGCCTTGAGCCGCAGCATGTTGCTGGTACTGGTCTTCTTGCTGAACTGGCGTGGCGTGGGCACTCTGAACTCCGCTTGCTGGCTGGCTCGCAGAGTGTGGCCGGTGGCTGGAGGAAAGACAATCTCCCCGGTGGCGGTGTCGTATTACAGGTCGTGTTCAGGCAACCTGTATGGCTGCAGACTTTCCCACTATGCTTTGCCATAGGCGCTTGCATGAAACGCCTGGCCCTTGAGGAACCTATCGATGAAATACGCCGCTGCCTTGTTGCTCAGCTTGTTGCCATTGCTGGCCACGGCCATGGAGCCGGGCGAACCGCTCGCGCCCTTCACGTTGCTTGACCAGCATGACAAGGCCTACACCCTGAGCGCGGACACCCAGGTACTACTGGTGGCGCGCGACATGGACGGCGCCAAGTTGGTCAAGGCTGCACTGGCCGACGCGCCCAAAGACTACCTGGAAGCACGCAAGGCCGTATTCGTCGCCGACATCCAGCGCATGCCTGCGTTGGTCAGCAAGCTGTTCGCCATCCCGGCCATGCGCGGTTACAGCTATAGGGTGCTGCTCGACCGGGAAGGGCGGGTAGCCAGCCGGTACCCCGGGCAGCCAGGGCAGGTGCAGTGGTTGCAGTTGCAAGAAGGCAGATTGGTGAGCCAGCAGGCGTTCACCGATGCCGCGGCATTGAAGGCGGCGCTGGAGCGTGCGCCGCAGCAGTGAGGTGCGTTACCTGCAGGAGTGGTCAAAACAATCTGAACCCTCAGCGTCAATAACAACCCAAGCCATTACACGGCAAAGAGAGAGCGCTTATGGAAGTCGGAACGATCTGGATCATTGTCGCAGCCTTGGTCATCCTCATGGAAATCTGGGCCATCTGGAACATCATCGGCAGTGAGCGGCGCGCCGAACGCAAGATGTTGTGGGTGGTGTTCGTCGTCTACGCGCCAATCCCCGGCTTGTTGTTCTGGGCCTGGCGCGGCCCGCGCGCCGTCAAAGGCCGGTCCGTACTCGAAGAAAAATGACAGGCACGGGTATCAGGCGCTCGCGCGCCTGATACCGTCAGCGGTCACTTTCCAGCGGTCACTTCTCAGCGGTCATTTGGGCAGCACGTTGAAGCGAATGGCGGGGCCGAGGCCGTTCACCATCAGGCAGCCGTAGAACTTCACGGTGGACAGCACGCCCAGCGCCTTCAACGCATCGTGTATGAATGCGTGGAATACGCGCTCGGCATCCTTCTGGCGGTCGGCAAGCGTCGCGGCCTCGAGCGTGACCACCCCAAGCAAGGTGGTCTCGATGTGCTGGACGGTTTCCAGGCCGGTTTTCTCGCGAAGGTACGTACGTGCCTTCGCCGCATCTGCCTCATCCCCTTCGACGGTGTAAGCCAACTGAAAATCGAATTTGCTCATGGTTTTGTCCTTGGTTGCGCTAAAGCGTCCGTGCCGTGCCGTGCACCTTACCGGCATGCGCAAGTTGTGAAAACGAACGAGGTGTTCAACAATCTCATCTGTTTGTAGGAAACGACCTACTTGACCTCGAGTCCCACACCATGAGCACTGGCACCACCTCGCTTGCCGGGCATAAGGCTCGTGCCTGGCTTTGGCCAGCGCTGTTCAGCCTGGTGGCATTTGCCGCCAACTCGGTGTTCTGCCGCCTGGCCCTCAAGAACGGGGCGATCGACCCGGCCTCGTTCACCGTGGTGCGCCTGGCCAGCGGTGCAGTATTCCTGTTGTTGCTGATTCGCTTGCGCAGACCGGCGCAGCGCATGGGTGGCACCTGGCGAGCAGGCCTGGCCTTGTGCCTGTATGCCTTCCTGTTTTCAGCGGCCTACCTGCAACTGAGCGCCGGGGCGGGCGCCTTGCTGCTCTTCGGTGCCGTGCAGATCACGATGTTCGGCTTTGCCTGGTGCAAAGGCGAACGCATCAGCGCACGGGGCCTGCTGGGTATGCTGATCGCCTTCGCCGGCTTGCTGGTGCTGTTGTTGCCAGGCGCTTCGGCGCCACCGTTCAGCAGTGCCTTGCTGATGGTTATTTCCGGCATCGCCTGGGGGGCGTACACCTTGCTCGGCAGAGGGTCGCCCAGGCCGCTGGCCGACACGGCCGGCAACTTTGCCCGCAGCCTGCCCTGGCTGGTGGTGCTGGCACCGCTGCTGTGGCTGGGGGCCGGGCCACACCTTAGCGCCGGTGGCTTGCTGTTCGCCCTGGGCTCCGGTGTGCTGGCTTCCGGAGCCGGTTATGCCGTGTGGTATGGCGTGGTGCGGCAGGTCAGTGCGCAACAGGCGGCGACCCTGCAGCTGAGTGTGCCGGTGCTGGCGGGGTTGG
>NZ_AEWE02000014.1:0-2605 GCF_000190455.2 Pseudomonas sp. TJI-51 | reverse complement strand
GAGCCGTTATCGCTGCGTTTGTTGCTCGCCAGTGTGGTAGTGCTGGGCGGTATTGCGCTGGCGCTGGCGCCGCGCCGCCAGGCCCTGCAGGCAAAGCCTAGAAAAAGCTGCGCTGGGCCTTGAGGGTGACCACGCTGTCGCAATAGGTGTTCATGCCTGAGTAGGCGTCACAGCTGGTGCCACTGAGGCTCGAGTTGCTGTAGATCAGGTTCAGGTCGATGCCTAGCCAAGGGCGCGACAGTTCCAGCGACCAGTCGGAAAAGGCATTCACCTGGCTGCCATCGCCGATGGTGAAGGGTGTGCCCAGGCGGTGATGGGCGAGTTTGACGGTGAGGTCGACATCGAACAAGGGCAGTTGGCCAAAATCGGCGAACAGCGTACCGGTGCGGTTGTCGGGGTTGTCGCGCAGTGCGCCGCCGAACCGGCTGCCAAGTACCGAAACTCCCCCATACAGGGCTACGCTCTCGGCGCCGGCGATGTTTGGCTGGCTGTAGTGGATCAACCCCACTTCATAGCCCAAGGTGCTGTCGAAGTGGTGCTTGTAGCCCATGTAGCTGTCCAGGCGCAGGGTCGAGTTGGCCGTCACCCCCATGCTCGGGGCATATTGGCCGACGTACAGCCCACTGGGGTGGCTGAAATCCATGCCGCCATGAAACGCGCCGACCGCCGTGGGTGAAATCAACCCTTGGGCCATGCTGCGGGAAGGGGTGGTGCCGAGTGTAAAGTCGAAATCGCCCAGTTGGCGCTTCATCTGCTGGGCCAGCAGAGGGGGGCTGAACAGCAGGGCAATGCTCAGCAACAGCAGGGGCCTGAACATGGTCACCGTCCTGGAGGGCTTACGGTAGAGCGTTCAGGATACCTGCCCGAGCGGCCGCTGAAAACCATGTAGCGGCGGGTTCAGCCTTTGGTCGAACGGTCGGCATCGGCTGCCTCGGTCACCACCGGCAGGTTGCCGGCACGCTGGATCACCCGGCGTTGCTGCTCATAGTCGTCCAGCGACAGACCGCGGCGCTGCAAGGCCTCCAGCTGTAACTGGCGGGTTTCGTCGGCGCTGTACGGGCGCAGTTCAGGGTGGCTGGCACAGCCGCTGCTGATGGCGAGGGTAAGCAGGGCAAACGTGGCAGTCAGCAAGCGGGCCAGGGTGTTCATCAGGTAGCTCCAGGGGCCAATGGTGTAGGTGGCGAGGCGATGGAGCTAGGTTATGTGGTTGCCGCGCCCGGTAGAAATTGCCCCTCTCGATAGTGACTATTGATGCACGGCGCCCTGGCCATTGACGCGCAGAAGCTCAAACCTTGCAGGCTGCCGCCTGGTGGCTCGATCCATGAAAAACGGGGCATGCCAGCGATGGCATGCCCCGTTTTTATACCGCAAAAGCGTTTCAGGCGACTTTGACGATCCAGCCAGCCGGTGCTTCCACATCACCGCTCTGGATGCCGGTCAGCTCGTTGTAGAGCTTCTGCGTGACCGGGCCGACCTTCTCCAGGTCGTGGAACACGTGCAGCTTGCCGTTGTACTCGATGCCACCAATCGGGGTGATCACCGCAGCAGTACCGCAGGCGCCGGCTTCGACGAAGCGGTCCAGCTTGCTGATTTCCACGTCACCTTCGACCACGGTCAGGCCCAGGCGCGATTGTGCCAGCTCCATCAGCGACAGGCGGGTGATGCCTGGCAGCACCGAGGCCGATTTAGGCGTGACGAACTCATTGTTGGCGGTAATGCCGAAGAAGTTGGCCGAGCCGACTTCTTCAATCTTGGTGTGGGTCAGCGGGTCGAGGTAGATGGCGTCGGCGAAGTTGGCTTTCTTCGCTTCGGCACCTGGCTGCAGGCTGGCAGCGTAGTTGCCACCGACCTTGGCGGCACCGGTGCCCTGCGGTGCTGCACGGTCGAAGCTGGAGATCTGGAAGTTGTGCGGCTTCATGCCGCCCTTGAAGTACGAGCCAACCGGAATGGCGAAAACCGAGAAGATGAACTCGGGGGCGGTGCGCACGCCAATGTTGTCGCCGGTGCCGATCACGAACGGGCGCAGGTACAGGGCGCCTTTACCATGCGGTGGCACGAACTTTTCGTTGGCCTTGACCACTTGCTTGCACGCCTCGATGAACACATCGGTCGGCACCTGCGGCATCAGCAGGCGGGCGCAGCTGCGCTGCATGCGGGCGGCATTCTGGTCCGGGCGGAACAGGTTGATGGAGCCATCCTTGCAGCGGTAGGCCTTCAGGCCCTCGAAACATTGCTGGCCATAGTGCAGCGCGGTGGAGCCTTCACTGATGTGCAGCACGTTGTCTTCGGTCAGGGTGCCCTTGTCCCACTCGCCATTGCGCCATACGGACAGGTAGCGTTTGTCGGTCTTGATGTAGTCGAAACCCAGCTTGTCCCAATTAATGCTTTCGTTGCTCATGACACCCTCATTGTCTTGCTAATGCCCGATCGCTCGGGCTGCTGTTATATGCGCACCATGCCACCTTAATACATCCGTGGCGGATCGGGAACGGCCGGTCAAGAATTGACAGGCTGCGATGCATTATTTGCGGGTGCTGCAGGCGCAGGGACGGCATCGAGGCTGCAAGGTGATTGTCACAATATTGTCAGCGCCTGTGAGATCGAG
>NZ_AEWE02000139.1:0-2236 GCF_000190455.2 Pseudomonas sp. TJI-51 | reverse complement strand
GGTTTGATTGCCCTGATCGAACCTCATTACCCGAAGGGCGAAGGTGGTCGTCCGGCCTATCCGTTGATGGCGATGCTGCGGGTTCATCTAATGCAGAACTGGTTCGGTTACAGCGATCCGGCGATGGAAGAGGCGCTGTACGAGACGACGATCTTGCGCCAGTTTTCCGGTCTGAGCCTGGAGCGAATCCCGGACGAAACCACCATCCTCAACTTCCGTCGTCTGCTGGAAAAACACGCTTGATCAAGGACGCGGGGCATGCCGAACATAAAACCATTTGACATGAAGCTTCTAGATCTCCTCTTCGAAATGGAAGGGGGATACGTTTTGAATTTTTCGAACGCCACCTTCAGCCGGTTCTTTCTCGGGGAGTTAGGGATGGTCTGAAAAAGACTTCCCGAATCTGGTGAAATACGCCGATCCCGTTGCCCGAGTTTCCCGATGAAGCAAATGACTTTCGCCGACGCCGAGTACGCCGGCAAGCGCAAGCAGACCCGCAAAGAGTTGTTCATGATCGAGATGGATCAGGTGGTGCCGTGGAAGGGTTTGATTGCCCTGATCGAGCCGCACTACCCCAAGGGTGAAGGTGGTCGTCCGGCGTATCAGCTGAGGGCGATGCTGCGCGTACATTTGATGCAGAACTGGTTCGGCTACAGCGATCCGGCGATGGAGGAGGCGCTGCACGAGACCACAATCTTGCGCCAGTTTGCCGGGCTGAACCTAGAGCGTATTCCCGACGAAACCACCATCCTCAATTTCCGTCGCCTGCTGGAGAAGCACGAGTTGGCGGCCGGGATTCTGGCGGTGATCAATGGTTACCTGGGCGATCGGGGCCTGTCGCTGCGCCAGGGCACCATCGTCGATGCCACGCTGATCCATGCGCCGAGTTCGACCAAGAACAAGGACGGTAAGCGTGACCCGCAAATGCACCAGACCAAGAAGAGCAATCAGTATTACTTCGGCATGAAGGCTCACATCGGCGCGGATGCCGAGTCAGGTCTGGTGCACAGCGTGGTGGGGACGGCAGCCAACGTTGCTGACGTTACCCAGGTCGACAAACTGCTGCATGGAAAGGAAAACATGGTCGGCGCCGACGCGGGTTACACCGGCGTAGAGAAACGCCCGGAACATGAAGGCCGGGAGGTGATCTGGCAGATTGCGGCCCGCCGCAGTACGTACAAGAAGCTGAGTAAGCGCAGTGCGCTGTACAAAGCCAAGCGCAAGATCGAGAAATCCAAGGCCCAGGTGCGCGCCAAAGTCGAGCACCCGTTCCGGGTGATCAAGCGCCAATTCGGCTACGTGAAGACACGCTTGCGTGGCCTGGCGAAGAACACAGCGCAGTTGGTGACACTGTTCGCGCTGTCGAACCTGTGGATGGCGCGCCGACATTTGCTGACGAATGCAGGAGAGGTGCGTCTGTAATGCGGGAAATGGCCGGCGCGAGGTGCTCGCGCCGGCTATAAATCCGGAAAGAGGGGATGATTTGATCGTTTTTTAGCCGAATCACCGTTTTGAAATCGGCAAGGGCTGGAGTCAGCCAGAAATACCTGACTACTTCAGACCATCCTTAGAGGGTGTAGACAAAATAAAGTAAGCTGCTTGCCCCTTGCCTACACAGCATTGCACCATGCCTAAAACCGGACGCCCGCCCGTAATCGCTGCGGAGCATTACCCTCTGCTGACCAGGCTCGCTCATGCGCAACCCTATTCCAGCCAATCCGAACTGGCGCAGGCATTCCATGCTGAAACGGGTATTACCGCTCATCCCGATACCTTTGCCAAAGCGCTGAGGCTGGCCGGGATCGTTCGTGTAAAGGAACGAGCCAAAGGTAGTTTCCAGCCATCTGAGGCTCAGAAGTCTTATGGTTACACCGAGGCCCACCGGCGCCAGTTGCCGGAACAGCGCTACCCCAGTTGTCTGACGGACGCAGAATGGACGCTGGTCGCTGATTTGTTTGAAGTCTCGGGAGGCCGTGGCGTGCCGCCTCGTCACTCCCGAAGGACGCTTTTGGAAGCGTGCTGTTATGTCGTGCGCACGGGATGCTCATGGCGAATGCTGCCTCACGAGTTTCCGCATTGGGACAACGTCTACAAGACCTTTCGACGGTGGAGCGCTCAGGGCAAGTTTGAGCAAATGCACGACCGGCTTCGTGCCCAGTGGCGAGAGCGGATGGATCGTGATGAAAAGCCGTCAGCCGCTGTTCTCGATTCCCAGTCAACTCGTAGCTCTCCCCAA